>DATFCF010000459.1:0-12432 GCA_035253445.1 Mycobacterium sp. | reverse complement strand
GTCCAGTTCACCGTGGACGCCGCCACCCGGGCCAAGCTGGTCGAGCTCACTCGCGAGGTCGGCATCACCGAGTTCATGCTGTTGCAGTCGGTCGTGGCGGTCCTGCTTCACAAGGCAGGTGACGGTGTCGACGTCCCGCTGGGCACCCCGGTCGCGGGACGGAACGAATCGGAACTCGACCAGCTCGTCGGCTTCTTCATCAACATCGTGGTGCTGCGCAATGACCTGAGCGGCAACCCCACGCTGCGTGAGGTGCTGCGGCGTGCCCGCGAAACAGCGTTGGGCGCGTACGCCCACCAGGATCTGCCGTTCGATCGGGTGGTCGAAGCGGTCAGCCCGGTGCGTTCGCTGTCGCGCAACCCGCTGTTCAGTGTTGTCGTCCACGTCCGCGAGGACCTGCCGACCGGGCAGGTCATCGACACCGGGCCCGACGGTGACACCACCTTCACCGCGCTCGAGCCGACGTTCGACGTCGCTCATGCCGACCTGTCGCTGAACTTCTTCGCCGGCGAACAGGGATACCGCGGACACGTCATCTACCGGCCGGAGTTGTACCAACGCGCCACGATGCAGCGGCTCGTCGACTGGTTGGGCCGCATTGTGCGCGCGTTCGCCGAGCAGCCGGATGACGTGCTGCGCGACATCGAGATCATGGACCCCGACGACAGCGCCCGCCTCCTCGACTGGGGCGGCGGAGCGGTCTACGTCCTCGATGATGCGCTCAAGCTCGTCCCCGTCGGCGTGGTTGGCGACGTGTACGTCACCGGCGCGGCGCTCGAGCGTGCCGGCTGGGACCGCGCTGGGTTGACCGCGACCCGATTCGTCCCGAATCCCTTTGCCGCCAAACCAGGTTCGCGTCTGTATCGGGGTGGCGAGCAGGGCAGGTGGACGCAAGACGGCCGCCTGGAGTTCGTCGGACGCACTACCGCGGACGGTGCTCGCCAACCATCATCGGGCGGTGCCGCGTTCGAGCCCCCGAGCACCGAAACCGAACGTGCACTGGCCGCGATGCTCGGTGAAGTGCTCGGTGTCGCCGAAGTCGGGCGCTACGACGACTACTTCGACCTCGGCGGCGACAGCATCCTCGCGGTCCAGCTGGCCGCCCGCGCCCGCGATGCCGGTCTGCCGCTAACCGCGCGGATGGTGTTCGAACACACCGTGGTAGCCGACCTGGCCAAGAAACTGGACGACACCGACGCGGTCATCGAAGACGATGACACCAGCCACGAGCCGATGACCGTTTCGGGTTTGTCCGCCGACGAACTCGCGGCGTTCACGTCGTCGTGGAGGGCTTCAGGCGGCAGCGCACCATGACGGCCACCGTGTCGACGACCGCCGTCGAAGACGTGATGGCGCTCAGCCCCCTGCAACAGGGGCTGTTCTCCATGGCGGCGCTGACCGACGGTAACGACGGGGCCGATCCCTACGTGATCGCCATGTCAGCCGATGTGACCGGGCCCCTGGACGTTCCACTGCTGCGCAACTGCGCGCAGACGATGCTGGCTCGTCATTCCAATCTGCGCGCGAGCTTCTACCGCGGCGACCTCAGCCGCACCGTGCAGGTGATTCCCGGCCAGGTCGAGGTGCCCTGGCGGCACGTCACCGCCACCGCCGACGAAGTCGAGGCGCTTGACGCCGACGAACGCCGCCGACCGTTCGACCTCGAGAGCGGCCCGGCGATCCGGTTCCTGCTCATCGAATTGGCCGACCACCGTTGGCATCTCATGGTGGTCGCTCACCACATCATCATCGACGGGTGGTCGCTGCCGCTGTTCGTCGGCGAGCTGATCACCCTGTACAACTCCGGCGGGGATCCGACGGTGCTGCCGGCGACGCGCCCGTACCGGGACTACATCGGCTGGCTGGCCGCGCGCGACCAGGAGGCCGGCCGGGCGCTGTGGCGTGAGCATCTGCGCGGACTCGAGGGGCCGACACTGCTGACGCCCGCGCTCACCGCGGGCCAGCAGCCGACCGGCCTGCCACGACGAACAGAGGTGGTCCTCGACGAGGAGGCCACGAGCCGACTGGTCGAGGCGGCCCGTTCCCGGGGCGTCACCGTCAACACGCTGGTGCAAATGGCCTGGGCGACAATCCTTTCTGCGTGCACCGACGCCAGTGACGTGGTTTTCGGGGTGACAGTGTCGGGCAGGCCTTCAGAGCTCGCGGGCGTGGAGACGATGGTTGGCCTGTTCATCAACACCGTGCCGCTGCGGGTGCGGCTGGATCCCGCCGCGCCGGTCGGTGCGCAGTGCCTGGCGTTGCAGCGCCAGGGTGCACTGCTGCGCGACCACAGCTACCTTGCGCACGCCGAATTGCGCGCACTCGCGGGCGTCGGCGAGATGTTCGACACCCTGCTGGTGTACGAGAACTTCCCGCCCGGCGGGCTGATAGGCGGCGGGGACTTCAGGGCGGGCGAAGCCACATTCCGGCCCGCGGCGCTGGAGAGCCTTTCGCACTTTCCCGTGACGATCGCCGCCCACCTGACCGACGGACGATTGACGGTGATGGCGGAGGTGATCGACGGCGCCCTGGGGCCGATGAACCCCGAAACCCTCGGCAGGCGAGTGATTCTCACGGTACAGCGCCTCGCGTCGCACTGGGAGCGCCCGCTTCGCGATGTCGGCATCCTCTTCGACGACGAGATGGCGTCGAGAGTGGCCGTCGGCTCGACCGTCACGGGTCCGGTCGGTGTGCACACCAAGTTCGCCGAAGTTGCGTCCTCCCTCCTCGGTTCGGTGGCATTGAGCTGGCCGGATGGCCAACTGACGTATCGGGAACTGGACGCGGCGGCTGACGGGCTCGCCGCCGCGCTTGTCGCCCGTGGCGTCAGCGCCGAAGCACCTGTGGCGGTGAACCTTTCGCGCGGACCGGATTACGTGGTCGCGATGCTGGGCGTGCTCAAGGCGGGCGGGATGATCGTGCCGCTCGATCCGGGAATGCCCGCACAGCGGATCGCCGACATCCTCGCCCAGTCCGGTGCCCGAATCGTTGTCGACGAGGCTGTGGTTGCCGCGGCTCAAGACGCTCCGTCCGACTTCCGTCCCGCGATCGTCGCGCCGGATCAAGCCGCATACGCGGTGTTCACCTCGGGCACGACAGGACGACCCAAGGGGGTCGTCGGCACCCATCGGGCGCTGCGCGCCTACGCCGAGGACCATGCGGAAAACATCCTGCGCCCAGCCGCGATCCGGCTGAAGCGCAGGCTACAGATCGCGCATGCATGGTCGTTCACGTTCGACGCCGCGTGGCAGCCGCTGGCCGCGCTGCTCGAAGGGCACGCAGTGCACATCGTCGACGACGACGTCCAGCGCGACGCCGAGGCGTTGGTGGAAACCATCGCCCGGTACGGCATCGACATGATCGACACCACCCCTTCGATGTTCGCCCAACTGCACGCGGTCGGGCTGCTGTCCACTGTCCCGCTCGGGGTGCTGGCACTCGGCGGCGAGGCAGTCAGCATTCCGGCGTGGAATTTGATCCGCGACGAGTGTGCCCGCACGGGCATGGCCGCCTACAACTGTTACGGCCCGACGGAAACCACGGTGGAAGCCGTCGTCGCCACGATCGCCGACCACGAACATCCGACGATCGGTATGCCGACCGGGCCGACCCGCGCTTACGTCCTCGATTCATGGTTGCGCCCCGTACCGGACGGTGTGCCAGGAGAGCTCTACCTGGCCGGTGACCAACTCACCCGCGGCTATCTGGGCCGGGCCGGCGAGACGGCGCACCGCTTCGTCGGTGACCCGTTCGTGTCGGGGGAGCGGATGTACCGGACCGGTGATGTCGTGCGACGGCTACCGGGTGGCGCATTCGCGTTCCTCGGCCGCTCGGACGCACAAGTCAAGATCCGCGGTTTCCGCGTCGAACCCGGCGAGATCTCGGCAGTGCTGCACAGTCATCCAGCGGTGCGGCACGCCCACGTTGCGGTGCGTGACCACCGGTTAGGGCCTCGATTGATCGGCTACGTGGCGGCCGACCCCGCACCGGCCGTATCCGAGCTGCGCGCGCTGTTGTCAAAGCGGTTGCCGCGCTACATGGTTCCGCACAGCATCGTCGTCGTCGACCAGATGCCGCTGACATCGCACGGCAAGGTCGACGAAACGGCGCTGGCCGCCATCAGCATCGACGACGGCCCGTCGGCTGCTCCGGAGACCGACACCGAAAGGGCGCTCGTCCAGGTGCTCACCGAGCTTCTCGATGGCGCCGAGGTCGATGTCACCGCCGACTTTCTGCAGCTCGGCCTGGACAGCATCGTGGCACTGTCGGTGGTTCAGGCGGCGCGCAGACGCGGCATCCCGTTGCGCGCCCGGCTGATGGCCGAATGTGGAACCATCCGCGAACTGGCGGCGGCGATCGACAGCGAAACGGTCGGCATCGGCCTTGTGGACGACGCGGACAGCGGACCGATCCCCGTGCTGCCCAACGTGCACTGGCTCTACGAGCACGGCGATCCGCGAAGGCTGGCACAGACCGAGGCGATCCGGCTGCCCCAGGGGATCAGTCGCGAGCAGCTGCACCAGATGCTTCGCGCCGTCATCGACGGTCACGAGGTGCTACGCACCCGACTCGACACCGACACGATGACGCTCGTAGAACACGATCCTCACGACTACCTGACCGAGGCGTGGGTCGACGGCAGCGTGACCGATGCGGTCGCCCATCACGGCCGCACTTGTGTGGAACGCCTTGACCCGCACAAGGGGTCGATGATCGCGGCGGTTTGGCTGCGACAATCTGACGGCCCCGACCTGCTGGTGTTGACCGCGCACGTGCTGGCGTTGGATCCCGCGTCGTGGCGAGTCGTATTGGGCGAACTCGACGCGGGTTGGCATGCGATCGTGTCCGGCCGCGACCCGTCTCCGGCGGCGGAGCACACCACCTACCGCCGATGGTCGCGGCTGCTGCGCGAGCGCGCCGCCGAACTTGACACGGGCGACTTCTGGGCCGCGCAACTCGACGGCGACGACCCCGCCCTCGGTGCACGTCGGGTGCGGCCGCGGCTCGACCGAGCGGGCGACCTTGTCGTCACCATGTCAGTCGCCGAGGCCGACGTCACGGCGCGGCTGCTGACCGCGGCGGAGCCCACGTCGCACCTGCTGGCGGCGGCGGCGGCGCGTACCGTCACCCGCTGGCGACTGCACCGCGGGCAGGATCCCCGGCCGCCGCTGTTGGCGCTGGAAACCCACGGTCGCGCAGACGGATTCGTCGACGATGCCGATACTTCCGACACCGTCGGCCTGCTTACCGCGATCTATCCGCTGCGGGTGCAGTCGTCACAGGATTGCGCAGCGGTTCCCGGCGACGCGATTGACTATGCTCTGCTGCGCTATCTGCGGGCAGACACCGCCGAACGCTTAGCCGCCTACCGTGAACCCCAGCTGTTGCTGAACTTCCTGGGCCGAGTCCACGTCGGACTGGATGCCGGTGTCATGAAGATGGATCGCGCTTTACTGGCGGGAGTATCACCGGTGCCCGAGCCCAATCTGGCGGTTCGACACGAGCTGACCATCATGGCGGCCGTGCTCGGCGAGAACGACGCTCCAGTATTGGCCACGCAATGGCGTGCCATCCCCGACATCCTCACAGAAACGGATATTGCTGTGCTGCAATCGATGTGGCAAGACGCGCTGCGGGAGATCGCACCATGAGCACCACGCTGGCAGTGGTCGGCGCCGGAGCCAAGGCCGTCGCCGTGGCCGCCAAGGCGGCCGAACTGCGCGACATGGGCGTCGATGCTCCCGACGTCGTCGCCGTCGAACGCACTGCGGTGGCGGCCAACTGGCAGGCCAGCGGCGGCTGGACCGACGGGCAGCACCGGCTGGGCACCGGCCCGGAGAAGGATGTCGGCTTCCCGTATCGCTCGTCGCTGGTGCCGCGGCGCAATGCCGAACTCGACGAACGGATGACGCGGCACAGCTGGCAGGCGTATTTGATCGCCACCGGCCAGTTCGCCGAATGGATCGACCGCGGCCGGCCCGCACCCACCCACCGCAGGTGGAGCCAGTACCTGCGCTGGGTGGCCGCTAACGTCGGTATGACCGTGATCCCCGGTGAGGTGCAGCGCATCTCGACAGACGGTCAACGGTGGGCGTTGCACACGCCTGGGGACACCGTGCACGCCGACGCGGTGATGATCACGGGGCCGGGGCAGGCCGAACGGTCGATCCTGCACGGCGACGCGCGGGTGCTGTCCATCGCGCAGTTCTGGCGGCACGCTGCTGCGCAAGAGCTGATATCGGCGGAACGCGTCGCGGTGATCGGCGGCGGCGAAACCGCTGCGTCGATGCTCAACGAGCTGTTCCGCCACCGGGTTTCGACGATCACGGTCATCTCGCCGCAGGTAACCCTGTTCACCCGCGGCGAGAGCTTCTTCGAGAACACGCTGTTCTCCGATCCGACCGACTGGTCGAGCTTGACGTTGGCTGAGCGGCGAGACGCGCTCGCGCGTACTGACCGCGGCGTGTTCTCGGCGCGGGTGCAGGACGCACTGCTGGCCGACGACCGCATCCGGCATCTGCGGGGGCGGGTCGCACATGCGGTCGCGCTCGATGATCGAATCCGGTTGACGCTGAGCACAAACCGCGGATCCGAACGCATGGAGACGGTGCACGGATTCGATCTGGTCATCGACGGGTCGGGTGCAGACGCGATGTGGTTCGTGCCGCTGTTCGGCCAGGACGCACTGGATGTGCTGGAACTGGGGCTCGGCGGCCTGCTCACCGGCGACGCGTTGTGTGAATCCATCGGGCACGATCTGGCCGTTACCGGCGTTGCGCCAAAACTGTTCCTGCCCGGCCTGTCCGGGCTCACCCAGGGGCCCGGGTTTCCGAACCTGTCCTGCCTCGGCCTGCTGTCCGACCGGATCCTGGGCGCCAACCTGACCGACCCATCGCTGAGGAGACTCGATGAGCACCAATCCGTTCGATGACGACAACGGCACTTTCTATGTGCTGGTCAACGACGAGGATCAGCACAGCCTGTGGCCCACGTTCGTCGACGTCCCCGCAGGCTGGCGCGTCGTCTTCGGTGAGAGCACCCGAGCCGACTGCCTGGCCTACGTCGAACAGAACTGGACCGACATGCGCCCGCGCAGCCTGCGCGACACCATGGCTGGCGATGAGCGCTTGCGCGAAGAGCGAAGGGGTGGCGATGAGCGCTTGCGCGAAGAGCAAAGGGCTGGCGATGAGCGCTTGCGCGAAGAGCGAAGGGCTGACGAAGGCGTCTCGCTAAGTTAGGAGCCGTGCCAACGTCACGGCTGAACCTCGGGGTCGCGGCCGTGCTGTGGATCTCGGCGGCGATCGTCTTTCTGTTATTCGAGGGGCTGGCCGCAGCGGCGGTGCAGCCGTCGTACAGCTATGCGTACGGATATATCAGTGACCTGGGGGTGCCCGCGTGGTCGCCCAGGGCGGCGCTGATGAATTCGTCGTTCTGGGTGCAGGGCGTGATGTTCTTGGCGGGGGCGGTCCTGATCGCCACGACGGCCGGCCGGGGCCGGCTGTTCGTATTGCTGACGGTGATTAATGCCGTTGGCAACATTGCGGTGGCCGTCGCGCACGGTGGCTCGGCACTTGTCGTGAACGGGTACGCCTGGCTGCACGTGCTCGGCGCGATCCTGGTGTTCGTGGCGGGCAACGCCGCGATCGTCGTCGGCTCATGGGTCGTGGCGCCGATGGTTGCGCTGAAAGGCTATCGGGCGGCGTCCATCGCTATCGCGGTCATCGGTTTCGCCTGCCTGGCGACATTGAGCATCACCACGTCCAAGGCCGGCCTGCCGAGCGGGATTCCTGAGCGCGGCACGGTGTATTCGATCCTGACGTGGCAGGTCTTGTCCGGAGTGGTGTTACTCGTGCGACCGGTGCGCACCGGCTAGACCAGCTAGGCCTGGGCCCACGCGCCGGCTGGGGCCGGCATGTCCATGTCGAACACGCGCGCGTGCAGCACCGTGCGGTTACGCAGCGCCGCCCGCACCGCACGGTGCAGGCCGTCCTCCAGATAGACGATGCCTTTCCACTTCACCGCGTGCGGGAACAGATCGCCGTAGAACGTCGAGTCCTCCGACAGCAACCGGTCCAGCGCCAGCACAGTCGTCGTCGTGACCAATTCGTCCAGCCGGATCTGGCGGGGCGGAATCTGCGCCCACTGGCGATGCGACAGTCCGTGCTCCGGGTATGGTCTGCCCTCGCGGACGCCCTTGAAGATCATCGGGCAGAGGTCCCCTGACTCTTCCCCCCGACCATCGGTGTCATCCTGCAAAGGCTAGTCGCAACCGGCCCGTCCGCCATGCGAACAGCGCTCGCGCGGTATCGGACCTGTTGATAACCGTAAAATGAATTCCAACTAGGTGGGAGAGGTAGGTGAACACATGGGTAGCGCCGAGGACCGTCGATTCGAGGTGTTACGCGCGATCGTTGCCGACTTCGTAGCCACCAAGGAGCCGATCGGTTCGAAATCGCTCGTCGAGCGACACAACCTGGGCGTCTCGAGTGCGACCGTGCGCAACGACATGGCGGTCCTGGAGGCCGAGGGCTACATCGCCCAGCCGCACACCAGCTCGGGCCGTGTGCCCACGGAGAAGGGCTATCGCGAGTTCGTCGACCGGCTGGAGGACATCAAGCCGTTGTCGACCGCGGAGCGGCGCGCGATCCTGTCCTTCCTGGAGTCGGGCGTCGACCTCGACGACGTGTTGCGCCGTGCGGTGCGGCTGCTGGCGCAATTGACTCGCCAAGTCGCGGTCGTCCAGTACCCGACGCTGTCCACATCGAGCGTGCGGCATCTGGAGGTCGTTGCGCTGACACCGGCGCGGCTGCTGCTCGTCGTGATCACCGACTCCGGCCGCGTCGACCAGCGCATCGTCGAGCTCGGCGATGCCATCGACGACCATCAGCTGAGCAAGCTGCGCGACATGCTCGGCCAGGCGCTGGAGGGCAAGCCGCTGACGGCCGCGTCCATCGCGGTCTCGGACTTGGCGACCAATATGAACGGTCACGGTGGGCTGGCCGATGCGATCGGGCGGTCCGCGACCGTGCTGGTGGAATCACTCGTCGAGCACAGCGAGGAGCGCCTGGTGCTGGGCGGCACTGCCAACCTGACCCGCAATACCGCCGACTTCGGCGGGTCACTGCGACCGGTGTTGGAAGCGCTGGAGGAGCAGGTGGTGGTGCTGAGGCTGCTTGCGGCCCAGCAGCAGGCGGGCAAGGTCACCGTTCGAATCGGTCATGAGACGGAGGCCGAAAAGATGGTGGGGACATCCGTAGTTAGCACCGCCTACGGAAGTTCGGGCAAGGTATACGGCGGGATGGGTGTGTTGGGACCCACTCGGATGGACTATCCGGGAACTATCGCTAATGTCGCTGCGGTTGCTCTCTACATAGGTGAAGTGTTAGGCAGCCGATGAGCGTAGCGAAGAGGCTAATCAACTCCAGCCGTTAGTTCGGCTCGAAGAAGGTAGGCAAGGTCAGGCGTGGCACGCGATTATTACGGGCTGCTCGGAGTGAGCCAGGGCGCGAGTGATTCGGAGATCAAGCGCGCCTATCGGAAGCTGGCCCGTGAACTGCACCCCGACGTCAATCCCGACGAACAGGCGCAGGCGCGGTTCAAGGAAATCAGCGTCGCCTACGAGGTGCTGAGCGACCCGGAGAAGCGCCGCATCGTGGACCTGGGCGGCGATCCGCTCGAGTCCGCCGCGGCATCTGGCAACGGCTTCGGTGGTTTTGGTGGTCTCGGCGACGTCTTCGAAGCCTTCTTCGGTGGCGGGAGCGCTTCGCGCGGGCCGATCGGCCGCGTGCGGCCTGGTTCGGACTCGCTGCTACGCATGCGGCTTGACCTGGAAGAATGCGCCACCGGCGTGACCAAGCAGGTCACCGTCGACACCGCAGTGCTGTGTGACCTGTGCCAGGGCAAGGGCACCAACGGCAACTCCACCCCCCTCGCGTGCGACACCTGTGGTGGCCGCGGCGAGATCCAGACCGTTCAACGCTCACTCCTCGGCCAGGTCATGACGTCGCGGCCGTGTCCGGTCTGCGGCGGCGTCGGCGAGGTCATCCCGGACCCGTGTCACCGCTGCGGCGGCGACGGCCGGATCCGTGCGCGCCGCGATATCAGCGTGAAGATCCCTGCCGGGGTCGGCGATGGGATGCGGGTGCGGCTGGCCGCGCAGGGCGAAGTCGGTCCCGGTGGCGGACCGGCGGGCGACCTGTACGTCGAGGTCCACGAAAAGCCCCACGAGATTTTCCTCCGCGACGGCGACGACCTGCATTGCACTGTTTCGGTGCCGATGGTGGACGCCGCACTCGGCACGACGGTCACCGTCGAGGGGATCCTCGACGGCCCGACGGAGATCACCATCGGTGCGGGCACCCAGCCAGGCTCGGTCACCACGCTGCGCGGACACGGCATGCCGCATCTGCGCTCCGGCGTACGCGGTGACTTGCACGCGCACATCGAGGTCGTGGTGCCGTCCCGGCTCGATCACGATGACATCGAGCTGCTGCGCAAGCTGAAGGAAAAGCGCGTCCGCGATGCGGCAGAGGTGCGGTCCACCCACGCGACCGCCACCGGCGGCGGGCTGTTCTCCCGGCTGCGCGAGACCTTCAGCGGCCGATGATCTTTTGTGACCGACACTGACCCTCATGGCGCGCCGCGCCGCGCCGTCTTCTTCGTCGTCGCGGTTCCGGAGGTCGGTGAACTCACCGTGGTCGACGGTGACGAGGGCTTCCATGCCGCCAACGTGCGGCGGATCCGTGTTGGTGAACGGCTCGATCTGAGCGACGGGGAAGGGACGCTGGCGCACTGCGTCATCGAAGACGTCGGCAAGGGCAGGCTGTCGGCCCGCGTGCTGGACCGGCAGACCGTAGCCCCCGCCGCCCCGGCGGTCACCGTCGTTCAGGCACTACCGAAGTCGGACCGCTCCGAATTGGCCATCGAGCTGGCCACCGAGGCCGGGGCGGACGCGTTCGTGGCGTGGCATGCGGGCAGATGTGTGGCCCGGTGGGACGGGTCCACGCGCGTTGAGAAGGGCCTGCGGCGCTGGCGCGCGGTGGCCCGGTCGGCGGCGCGGCAGTCGCGGCGCGCGTACATCCCGTCGGTCACCGGTGTGGTGTCGACGGCCGAGTTGGTCTCGCTGGTCGGTGACCGCGTGGCGGACGGCGCGGTGGTGCTGGCGTTGCACGAGTCCGCCAGCGGCAGGCTCGCAGAATTGCCGGTGGGACAAGCTGATTCGCTGGTGTTGATCGTCGGACCCGAAGGGGGCATCGCCGACGACGAGATCGCAGCTCTGACGGCAGCCGGCGCTGTGGCGGTGCGGCTGGGGCCGACAGTGCTGCGCACGTCGAGTGCCGCGGCCGTCGCACTCGGGGCATTGGGCGCGTTGACGCGACGATGGGATTGACCGAGCAGTGGCGGCGCAGCCGTCACACCGGCCCCTTGGACATCGCGCGGATATACGGATCTGTGATAACCGCTGGGACTGCGGCGGTGCCCGACGGTAAACTGGCCTTTCAAGGTGCAGTACAACCGGCAAGTGGACAGAAAGCAGGCAGAAAACCCCACGTGACGCCCCGCGAGACGAACGCTGACTCGTCACCGGCCACGGATTCGCTGGTACGCAGCAGCATCAATGTTCCGCCCGACCACGTCGTGGGCCTGCTGGGTTCCGGCGACGAGAATCTGCGCGCACTCGAGCGCATCCTGGCGGCCGATATTCATGTGCGCGGCAACGCGCTCACCCTGTCCGGCGAGCCTGCCGATGTCGCGCTGGCCGAGCGTGTGGTTTCCGAACTCATCGCGATCGTGGCCAGCGGACAGACGCTGACTCCGGGGGCCGTGCAACACAGCATTGCCATGCTCACGGGCACCGGCAACGAATCACCGGCTGAGGTGCTCACGCTCGACATTCTGTCCCGGCGCGGCAAGACGATTCGGCCCAAGACGCTCAACCAGAAGCGTTACGTCGACGCCATCGACAAGCACACCATCGTGTTCGGCATCGGGCCTGCAGGTACCGGCAAGACGTATCTGGCAATGGCCAAGGCGGTCAACGCATTACAAACCAAGCAGGTCACAAGGATCATCCTCACCCGACCGGCTGTCGAAGCCGGTGAGCGCCTCGGCTTCTTGCCGGGCACACTGAGCGAGAAGATCGACCCGTATCTGCGGCCGCTGTATGACGCGCTGTACGACATGCTGGATCCCGAGTCGATCCCAAAGCTGATGAACGCCGGGATCATTGAGGTCGCGCCGCTGGCATATATGCGCGGACGCACGTTGAGCGACGCGTTCATCATTCTCGACGAGGCGCAGAACACCACCGGCGAGCAGATGAAGATGTTCCTGACCCGGCTGGGCTTCGGCTCCAAAGTTGTTGTCACGGGCGATATCACGCAGGTAGACCTGCCTGGCGGCGCCCGGTCGGGCCTACGTGCGGCGATGCAC
>DATFCF010000458.1:0-2254 GCA_035253445.1 Mycobacterium sp. | reverse complement strand
GAACAACTCCGCGTGCGATCCGACGATCAGCACAATCGCGGCAGCGCGCAACGCGACGCTGGTTTCCAGCGTCGAGCCCCACCATCGACGCCGCCCTGTGGGCTTGGCGCTGCGTTCGAGTTGCCGCAGCGGCAATCGGTGCCAGTCGGCAGGAAGCGTGCCGAGCGCGCGTTCGAGTCGGACCGACATCGTCACGTAAGTCAGTGAGTTGCCGCCCAGGTCAACGAAGCTGGTATCGGGGTCGATACTGGCCGGGTTGAGGTGCAGCACGTCCGCGAACACGGCCCGAAGATCGATCGCGCCGGCCTCCTTCGCGTCGGCGTCACGCGCTAGCGCTCGCACCGTCTGGTAATCCGGCTTGCCCGATGACAACATCGGCAGCTCGGTGACAGTGACGGCTCGCACGGCCCCGGCCGGGACACCTGCGGCGTCGGCCGTAACGCGTTGGACGTCGCCCACATCATGTTCGCGGGTGGCGGCAACGACGAGGCGGTCCTCATCATCTGTGCAGAACGCTCGAACGCCGCGGTCGCGCAAGGTGGACTCGAGTCGGTGCAGGTCGATTCGTAAGCCGTACATTTTGGCGAATCGACTGCTCCGGCCGACAATCTCGTAGAGTCCGTCCGGCCCGCACCGAGCGATGTCTCCGGTGTGCAGCGTGTCGACCGTCTTGCCGAGCGTCAGATCTGCGGGCCCGTGCGCGTAGCCCATCATGACGTTGGGGCCTCGGTAAACCAGTTCGCCGACCGCTTCGTCGGTCCACCCGTCGACCGGCTCGATGGTGAACGACCCGCCGGGTATCGGCCGGCCGATCGAGCTCGGACGGGTAGCCACGAGTTCTGGTGGCAGATAAGCCATTCGGGCCGTCGCCTCCGTCGCGCCGTACATCACCCATAGCTGCCAACCCTGGCGTCGGCCAAGCTCGGCGAACTTTTGGACCCGCTCGGGCGGCATCCGCCCACCGGCCTGGGTGACGTAGCGGAGACTGGGTAGTGCCATGGCGTCGAAGCCGATGCGCTCGAGTAGCTCGAAGGTGTAGGGCACGCCCGCGAACGCGGTGCCGCGGTGGCGACGGAAAAGCTCCCAGAATGCGTCGTCGGTCACCGAGTGGTCGGTGAGGATGAGGCCTGCCCCGCACAGCAGGTGGCTGTGGATCACCGACAGTCCATAGCAGTACGACATCGGCAAGGTGGTTGCGGTGCGGTCGGTTTCGCGGATGTCGAGGTACTCCGCAATCGCGGCGGCGTTGGCGATGAGGTTGGTGCGCGACAACCGCACCAGTTTCGGACTGCCGGTGCTGCCCGACGTCGACAGCAACAACGCGAGGTCGTCGTGTAGCTGGTAGGTGCCGCGGTGGCGCTGATGGACACCGTCGGCGTCGATCACCACGCCGGGCCGGTAGGTCCGCTCCAACGTGGCGTGGTCGCGGCCGGCCGGCACGGGCAGGACCACGTGTCCGCCGGCGATCGCGCCCAGGTAGTACGTCAATGTCGTTAGGTCGTTGCGGGTTTCGAGAAGCACGAGCCGGCGCTCGACGCCGATCACCTGAGCCGCATCGGCGACGCGGTCGGCGAGCTCGCGGTAGGTCAGCACTTCCGTGTCGGTCAGCACCGCCACCCGTTCGCCGTGGCTGCGGAGGTGATCGACAACTGGGCTCATTCGAGCACCACCCCGGTGCCGACCACCTCGATGCGCACCTTGGCATCGATGGGCGGCGGGTTGAGGCTGTGCTGGCGCACGACGAGCGGGGCGGCGTCACCTGCCGGGTCGATGGTCAACAGAATGTCGTGCCCGAGGAACTCGGTGGCGATCACCGTTCCCACGCCGCCCCGCGCTTCGCTGTCCGAAACCATCGTCGCGACAAGCTGTTCGGGTCGCAGGATCAGCGTGGCGGTACCGTCGGCCACGGGTTGCTGAACCGGTATCCGTCCGAGCGCGGTGTCGGCAATACCGGCTGTCACGGTGCACGGAAGCGAGATGCAGTCGCCGAGGAACTCGGCGGTGAAGCGGTCGCTGGGCTGGCGGTACACCTGCTGAGGGCTGCCCACTTGGGTGAACCGCCCGTCGCGCATGACCGCCACCTGGTCGGCGATGGACAGCGCCTCTTCCTGGTCGTGGGTGACGAGCAGCGTCGTGACGCCCGAGTCTGCGAGTAATTGCGCGACAGCCTTGCGGGTGGACGCGCGCAGCCCGGTGTCGAGCGCGCTGAACGGTTCGTCGAGCAACATCAGCACCGGCTTTCGCGCGAGTGCCC
>DATFCF010000457.1:0-7254 GCA_035253445.1 Mycobacterium sp. | reverse complement strand
TCGACGATGCACAGCCGGCACGACCCGAAGGCTTCGAGTGAATCGCTCGCGCACAGCGACGGGATGTCGACACCGGCCTCGCGCGCGGCGCGCAGCACGGAGGTGCCGGGCGGGACGGTGACCGCGACGCCGTCGATCTCGACGGTGCAGCCCCGCATTGGGATATCCAGGTGGGCGTGGGTTTCCCGGCCGACGAACCGGTTGACACCGGTTGACCACATGAAATTGCCGGCAGTCGAGCGAAGCTCCTGTCCGATGAGCGTTCGGGGGTCGTAGACCTCGAAAGCCGACCACCTGGCCTGCGGCATCACTCCCCAGCCGACGTGAGAAAGTGCGTACACCGCGGGGTCGTTCCAGGCTTGGAAGTATTCGGCGATCACGAAAGCGTCAGTGCCCGAACCCTTGATGTCGACGATGAAGCCATCCTTGATCGACAGCGCGACCTCGTCGCGAACGTAGCGTTGCCACGGCAACAGCGCGTCACCGGGCTGCAGGACGATCGTTCCTTGCCCCGAACGGTCGCGGGGGAAGCAGGCGACGAACCCGCTCGGCCAGTGATCCCAGCGCCCCGGCTCGTCGACATATCCCCACTGCTGGGTAACGGGAAGGTCCTCCAGCGACAGATCCACCGTGAAGTCGGTGCCCGCAGCGCTGCTCACGTGCAGCGTCTTGCCGGCCTTCAACCGCCGGCCGCCCTCCTCGACGACTGCGCGCAACTCGGCGGAGCCGGTGAGCCGTTCCAGCACATCGGCCGGTTCGTCGACCCAGAACATCCGCTTGCCTTGACCGGTGATTCGTGTGCGCACATCGGAGTGCACCAGGCCCCCTACGGTGACGTCGACGATGAGGTCACTCTCACCCGCCGACGCCAGCAACGCAGGAATCTCACGACCATCTTCGTGGTAGGGCGGCAGCACAGGGTGAGACAGATTGGGTGACGTCACCACGAGGACGGCGGCTCCGAGCTGACGAGCGGCGGCCACGGCAGCCTCTACATAGTCGGTCTTGCGGCCCAATTCGGAGATGATGCAGACCGTCTCCTCGGCAGTGAGCGCGCACAGGCGGAACTGGTCGACGAACAGTTCCTGCAGCGTCTTGGACATAGATGAATCCCTTTCTGTGTCAGATCGATCGGATGTATCCACCGTCGACCGCTACGGCGGTGCCGGTAGTGAACGACGCCGCCTCGGAGGCCATGAATGCGACCTGTCGTGCGATCTCTTCGGGTTCGGCCCAGCGGCCCATCGGAATGCTCGCCACCGCGTCACGCAACTCGCTGGCCTCGTCGCTGCCGTGCAGCTGCACCTTGTGTGCGATGACCGAGCGCATGCGATCGGTGGCAGTCGCGCCGGGCATCACTTGGTTGACCCTGACACCCAGGGGCGCCAGTTCCAACGCCATCTGTTTGGCCAGCGCCGAGATCACAGATCGCATGGTCGCCGACAGCAGCGCCCCGGCTGGTGGCTGCCTGACCCACGTCGAGGTCAGGAAGACAATCGAGCCTGATCGTTGTGCGGCCATGGTTTGACCGCCAGCGCACGCCAGTTGAATGGCGGGTCGCACCAGCAGCTGGAACGCATCAAGCAGATCTGTGGGCGTGGCCTCCAGGAACGGAATCAACCGCGGGCCAGGGGTATTGACAACGAGGATGTCGAGCCGGCCGCGCTGGGCGCACACGGAGCTGACGAGTTCGGCGGTGGCCGCCTCGTCAGTGAGGTCAGCAGGCAAGGCTTCTAGTCGGCCCCGCAAGTTCCCCGCCTGCGTCACCGCCGCCGTCAGAGCTGGCCCAGGCCGAGAGCTGGCGAGGACATCAGCCCCCTCGGCGGCGAGCTGATGGGCGACGGCACGGCCAATCCCCTTGCTCGCCGCGGTGACGAGCGCTACTTTTCCGTCCAAACCGAGATCCATGCGGTTTCCTGACATTCGTCGTGGGGTGAGATTCTCTAGTCCTCAATCGAAATGGCGCCTTCTGGGCACGCTGCGACCGCTTGACGAACAGCCTCCAAATCGGGTTCAGTGAATGTGCCATCCCCCGCAACGGACGCGTAGCCCCAATCATCGAGGCTGAACAGTGAGGGGCAGATCTGTTCGCAACTGCCGTACGCGTTGCACTTCGTGGAATCCACCAGGGCTTTCATTACATCCTCCTAATCATGGACTGAACCAATGTCATTGGGGTTTCTGCTGTTCGGTCCAAAACAGGTGAGCACTACGAGCCCACGCCGCGGCACCGTCGAGGAACGAGCACGCTCCGCGACCCACCAGGCTGGTGCCCCAGCGGGCCAGTTTGTCGGCTTCTACGTGCAGCGATCGGTCGTCACGCAGCGCAGATAGACTGCCTCGGATTGCATCGGTGCCCTTGATGCAGACACCGCACTGGCGTGCGGATTGCTCGGCGTACCAGGTCGCGATCTCTACGGCGACGTCGAGGGGGTCGTCCTCGGCGCCGAGCGCGGTAAACGACCCACACCCGAATCCGCTGTCGTATGCCGTCAATTCCTCGGGGCTGCAGGCTACATCGAGCAGAGAAGCAGGCGCTAACCCGGAAAACCAACCTCCCATCATGATCGCTCTGGGCGGCGTCACGAATCCTCCAGCTAGCGAGAACATTTCTCTTACGGTCAGACCAAAAGGGACCTCGTAGACGCCTGGGCGTCGGCAAGCTCCGTTGAGGGTGACCATTGTTGTTCCGGGCGACTCGGGTGTGCCGTAGCGGCGGAACTCGTCGGCACCGTGGCGGCTGATCCACGCGGCATGGGCGAGCGTTTCCACGTTGGACACCAACGTGGGTCGGCCGTCGACGCCATGTTCGAAGGGGCGTGGGGGTTTGGCGGTCGGCAGGGCCGGCCCGCCGCTGATCGAACGGCACACCGCCGATTCTTCACCGGCGACATAGGTCGGCTCGACTATATGGATATCCAAGCGAAGAACCTTCGGAATCAGTTCTGCCGCAATAAGTTCCACCAGCGCCTGGCTCACCGCGGTGACTGTTTCAGGATGGGAGAGGTAGATGACGGCGCGATCGGCACCAACACTACGACATGCCAATAGCACGCCTTCGATGACCAGATGGGGTCGACGTGTGAGCAGCCAGCGGTCCTTTCGCGAAAAAGGCTCTCCCTCTTCACCGTTGGCGACGACCACCTTGGCACCGTCAGCGCGTGCGACGCTCGACCACTTGATGTGGGCGGGAAAGCCTGCTCCGCCTTTACCTCTCAGACCGGCACGGCGCAGTTCGTCGATGATTGCCGAAGAGCGAGCAGCACCATAGGTGCCCTGCGACAGTTCGTCGGCCAGTGTGAGCGGCCCTTGACACGCGCCGGCGATGGCCATGCGGGGTTGGATAGCTTCGTGATAACCGACGGTGTGGCCGCGGTATCGGTCGAGCCGGGACAGCGTGGGCCAGCGCGTGAAATCGTCTGGGTTGCTGGCCACCAGGGAACCGCGCATGTCGTTAGCGCTTTGCGGCATCATTCACTATGCCGATCGCGTCGTGTGCCGAGATGACATCGGCGTACTTGAGGTCGATGTCGATGAGGTTGGCATCGTGCTGCGCCGGTGATCGGTCACCGACGCACTCTCGGGGCACGAAGGTGGGCCACCCGGCCATGCAGGCGTCGACGGCGGTGGCACGCACGCATCCCGACGTCGATGCTCCGCAGACGATGAGTGAGTCCACCCGCAAGGTGGTCAAGACGGTGGTTAGCCCGGTTCCGGTGAACGCCGATGCGGCGCGCTTGACGATGATCGGTTCGTCGGGCTGTCGCTGCATTCGTGGGTCGAGTTCGACCCATCGTTGGCCCTCCGTAAGGTACTGCAGGGCAGGGATCTTGCGACGCCACACCGCCCCTTCGACACCGTCGGAGGAGAATTCGACGGTGGTGAAGATGATCGGCACTTCGTGCGTGCGGGCGGCGGCGAGCAACGAGCAGGTGGCCTCGACAACCGTGTCAAGGTCTGCTCCAAGGGGGCAGGCCGGATCCGTGAAACCGGGCATGAGATCGATGACGATGACCGCGGGTCGGTGGCCGGGCTGCAAACGCTGCCCGAACGACGGGACGTGCGCGGCGGTGCTCGTGGCGGCTGGCCGGTTCATTCGGTGACTCCGCCGCCGTTGGGGGTTGTGAGTCCACGTACGAGAAGGCCGGAATCCACCACCACGACGGTGCCGGTCATCGCCGCTGAGTCCGCCGCTGAGCCCAACAGCGCGTAAATCCCCCCGTAGTCATCGTTGGACGGCAGGATACCCAGCGGCAGAGCGTCTTCCACGCCCGGTTGCAGGGCTTCGCGTGGCTCCTGATCGAGCGCCGAGAGGCCAGACATCACCGTCTTGGCAACCCCCGGCGCAACGCCGTTGATCCGGATCGTCGGCGCCAGTTCATATCCGAGTTGGGTGACCAGCCCTACCACTGCGTGTTTGGCCGCGACGTACAGCACTCCCCCGCCCGAAGGCCGGAATGCGGAGTAGGACGCGGTTACCACGATTCGTCCGCGTCGGCGCGCTAGCTCGGGCAGCGCGGCACGAATGTTGAGCAACAACGAGCACACGTTGACCTGGAAGGACTCTTGTGCGGCTGACTGTAGGCGTGTGGGCTCGATGTCGATCAACTTGGCGCCGAAGTCGTAGAGGCCGACACAGCTCACCAGAATGTCAAGTCGACCGAAGGTGTCGACGGCGCTGCGCACCATCTGCTCACTGCCCGACCAGGTGGCGGCGTCGGCCGCACAGGTGATCAAACGGTCGGTGTCGTCGAGTTCGCGCCGCAGCGCATCGAGACGGTCCGGGTTCCGGTCGGCGGCAACAACTTTTGCGCCCTCTGCGAGATACCGGCGCACCACGCCGCCGCCAATGCCTCCCGCGGCACCCACGATCAGCGCGACCTGGTTTTCAAGTACGGGCATAGATTCTCGGATCCCTCTATCTCTGTTGGCATTTCGGTACGGTCATCGGTGGCATTGCCCCCGTTGGGTTTTCACTGCCCGGCGACGGATTCCGGCCATTTGCCCTCGGGGGCCTTCATGAGGTCGGTGTAAAACCGATAGAAGTTCCGGTGCACGCCTTCCTCGTGGCGCGGCGAGTACACGACGCCGGGCCCGGGGAACTCCGTCACCCGTTTGGATTCGCCGATCCCGTCGAGCCCCATCTGATAGTTCAAATCCAGGCCCAAGACTTCGGCAGCCACCGAGGAACCTGTGCGCGTGGTCGTGAGCCACGGTTCACTGTCGTCCATTTCGAAGATGCCGCCCATGGAAAAGGTGCCCAGGCCGGCCTTATAGGCACGCTCCTTTTGCTCTGGTGTGGCGTTCTTGTAGGAACAGAACCAGTTCCACACCTCAATAGAGTTGGGGCCTGCGGGTTGCCAGCAACGGATGGACAGAACGCCCGTCGGGCCGTATCTCTTACTGTCTTCAGTCAAGGGCGCGGCGACGATCGAGAAGTTGGGGAAGACGTTGCCGACGAATACGCGGGTTCGCTTGGCGATCCTCAATTGGTCCTCAGAAATGCGTGCGGTGTCGAAGGTTGCCGCCAAGTCGTCTGGAGTGCCACGGAATTTCGGACCCGGGTCGTCTTCGTTGTCAGCCATCGACAGCGACAGGGAATGCCCTGGCGCGGCTTGAATGTGGTAACCCATCATGTTCTGCGCGAACGGCACCGGGAACGCCCCGACGGCGTACACCGTCCGGTGCAAAGTCCCGACGTGGTAGTCGTCGCCTGCGAAATTCTCCGCAGCTGATTTCCAGTTGCCGTCGAACACGAATCGTTGTGGGGGCCCGAGAAGTTCGATGCCGTGCTCGTTCAGGCCGAAGATCGTATCCAGATACCACGCCATGCCACCGAGATAGTCCTCCAGCGCAGGCGCGGAGGCATCCAATGTTGCGAAGATCAGGCCCTGATAGCTGTCGACCTGTGCTGCGCGTATGAGATTGTTCGCCGACTTGTCGAGGCCGGACAGGGCGCTGCGCCACAATGGAGCGCCCGTCATTTCGCCGGCAGAGTTATAGGTCCAGCCGTGGTAGGGACACCGAAAATGTGACGCATTGCCCGATTCAGCGCGACACACCGCCACGCCTCGGTGTCGGCACGCGTCCAACAGCACATTCACGGCGCCGTCTTCGCCGAGGCTGACGATGAAGTTGTCTTGACCAATCTTGCGTACGACGTAATCGCCCTTCGCGGCGATCTCCGACTCGTGGGCGAGGAAAACCCATGCCCGCGCAAAGATCTTGCGGAGTTCGTATTGGAATAGTTCGGCGTTGCCGAAGATCGAGGCCGGGATGAGGCCGCTGACGAGCGCCTCATCGAGGTGATTGAGCAGTGACTGTGCGTCAGTTCCGCATCGGGTATCCGTCATATCCAAGTCCTTTTGCGAGTTCTCTTGTGAATTCAGAAGAACAACGCCATGTTGTGCGTGTTGATGATGGTGGCGTCGAGAAACACTTGCCGGCGGAGCAGGCGGAGCCGGCCATGATCGTCTCGCCGCAGAAGGTCGTCCCGGCGAGCCGACAGCAGTTCGGGTTTGATCGCGTCACGATGTGTTCGGAAAATCAACAAGTTGCTCGAGACCTGGAATCCTTGGTCTCCGGCAGCCACCCGGATGTTTGAAATGTGATGCCGGATCCGTGACGGTGGGTCCTCGGCCCAGGCGTACTCGGTTTCGTTTCTGGCGACTCTGGTTTCAAGCGAACCGAAGCGCTCGTCGAAGTGGAAGGCGCCCTGCGCGAATCCGTTGCCGCGGGCACGTTCGATGGTTTGTCGGAGGGGCACCTGGTAAACGATGTCCTTGCTGACCATCTCTTCGAGCCATTCGCGTTCCTTCCAAGCGTCGAGCAGCTCGGCCTCGGCATATATCCACTGGACGACCTCGTCGTACACCTCGCTTGCGACGGAGACGTTCGTCGTGCTTGTCATCCAAGATCTCCCGCCTCATCGTGTTCATCGGTTGCAGGTCCGCGCCGCCGCGGGCGGTCGCATCACAACAGGCCTTGCAGTGCGATGCCCACCACATTATTACATCATAGTGATGATGTAAAGATATGGCTTCGGCTCTGGGCAAGTAGTGTCGTTGCGGACTGCGGCCCGCCGGCCGATCACGACTCGAGGGGAGGCCAGATGCCGAAGGTCGTGGATCAGCCGCGTAGGCGACGCGAGGTGATTGACGCTGCGTTCCAGGTGATTTCGCAAGTGGGGCTTGAGGGCGCAACACTTCGCGCTATAGCCGAGCAGGCGGGCTTCACCACCGGCGTTATCGGTCA
>DATFCF010000456.1:0-5507 GCA_035253445.1 Mycobacterium sp. | reverse complement strand
CGACCGACATGGCGAAGAACCCACCCACCCCGCGCAACGGCCGACTCAACGTCGTCGCGTTCATCGCGGCGGTCGGAAATCGATGGCGCCGTTGGTGGTCGGCAGCCCCGACTCTCTGCTGCATGCGACAGAGTACACACTGACGCAACCTTAAAAGTCAACAGTGCTGTGTCACAAACAGCAATCTAATACATCATTGCTCCTGGGCGTTGTACAGGGTCTTTGTCCCGGCTTCGAACGCATTCACGTGTCAGTCGGGTGCGTCAATACCTCTGGAAGCAGCGGAGGGGCCCCGCGGCGATGATCGTCCAACGAGTAGTTCGTAGACAATCGTCCGGTTCTTGACGTTTTACTGACACGTAGTGATACATTACGGTCGCGATGTAGTGCCAGATTCCCGGTGCCGGAGGATCGGCGAAATGGACGACAAGACAGGGTCGCTGACCGTGGGAGAAGGGAGGAAGTACGTATGGAGGCGCACGTCGACAGGGAAACGTTCCTCAAGGTCATGACCGCGTTCCCGACCGGCGTCGCGGTCATCACGACCGTCGACGGGCGCGGTGCACAGCGTGGTCTGACCAGCAATGCGGTGACCAGTGCCTCCGCCAGTCCACCTCTCCTTCTGGTGTGTGTCGACAAGAACAGTCGGACGTTGCCCGCGCTCATCGAGGCTGGCGCATTCGTGGTGAACTTCATGGCCGACAACAGCGAGGACATCTGCTGCTTGTTCGCGTCCAAGGCCGAAGAGAAGTTCAACGGTGTCGCCTGGACCGAAAGTCCTTCAGGATTCCCGGTGCTGCATGAGCACACCCTGGCCTGGGCGGAGTGCGCGCTCCACCAACACATCGAGGTGGGCGACCACATTGTCCTCGTCGGCCTGGTGCGACACGGCGAAACCGCTCCATCGGAGAGGCGTCCGATCTCCTACTTCCGACGCGCATTTCAGCCCTACCCCGTGGAGGTCGCGCGCTGAGCGGCCCAAGCTACGTGCGGGGTCATCGCGAAATCCGTTGATCAGAAAGACTATTCGCGCCAGAAATGAGGTGTAGAGGATGCTCGAGAAGCGCTCGATCGTCGAAACCGACGACGGGCCAATGACCACTGTGGTCTTTCAGCCCGAGGGCGACGGTCCATTTCCCGTCGTTGTCTGCTATCACCACGGCCCTGGGTTGGATGACCTGATGATTTCGACCGCTCGCCGACTTGCCGGCGAAGGCTACTACACGGCGCTTCCCGACCTGTATCACCGCATCGGTGAGTTGATCACCTTCGACCGCGAGGAATTGGCCAACAATCCGAATTCGCCCGAAACGGAGCGGGTCATGAGCGCGATCGTGAGTACCACGCCCGAGTTCATGGTCGCGGACACTCGCGCTCTGATACAGGCGCTCGATGCGGAACCTGCTGCCCGCAAAGGACCGAAAGCTTGTATCGGCTTTTGTCATTCGGCCCGAGCAGTGGTTCGGGTGATGGCCGAGCAGCCCGAGGAGTTCGTAGCGGGCTCGATATTTCATCCGAGCATGATGATCACCGACGACCCGGACTCGCCACACCTGTTCGTCAACAAGATCTGCGGTGATATCTACGCGGGATTTGGCGCCCAGGATCGTCTGGCCCCACTCATGGAACAAGCGGCGCTGATCGATGAACTTCGAGCACTCGGCTCGCGTGCGGTCGTAGAGATGCACTTCATGGCGGGGCACGGGTATATGTGGCCGGAAACGCCGGGCTACGACCTGGACGCGTCCGTCTCGTCTTGGAACAAAACGCTCGAGATCTTTGGGCGTCATCTTCATCCACAACGCCCGAAGGAGACAACGGCATGATTTTTTCGTTCTTGAGCCAGAACACATATGAGGATCCAAAGCTGTTGGACGACAACGGCCTCAACTATCCGGTCCCGTTGAAGTTCTACGAATCCGAAATAGGTGTCAAGTCATTCGAGAACCATCTCGAGATGGCGCGGTACGCCGACGACAAGTTCGATTGGATCTCCGTCTCGGAACATCACGGATGGCCGATGCTGCAAAGTCCGAACGCAGCCGTGTTGCTCGGAGCATTTGCCGCGGTCACCACGCGGGTCAAGCTCGCCTGGATGGGTCCGTTGGTGTCGATGAACAACCCGATCCGTATTGCTGAGGAGTGCGCGATGCTGGATCAGTTTTCCAATGGACGACTCATCTGTCTGTTCCTGCGCGGGACACCCAACGAGTTTCTTGTCTACGGTGTCCGGGCCGACGAAACAAGGGATCGGACACAAGAGGCCTACAGTTTGATTCAGCGCGCGCTGACCGAGCCCCAACCATTTTCCTGGCAAGGGCGCTACTACAAATACCGGAGCGTGTCGATGTGGCCGTCGGTGACGCAAAAGCCGCTATTCCCAATCATGTCCTCGGGTAACAGCCTTGAGTCCGCGACATTCGCCGCCCAGAACCGTTACGGCCTGGCAATCTCGTTCTATCCGCCGGAGATGGTTGCTGATCTGGTCGCGTTCTACAAGACCGAATGTGAGCGATTCGGTTGGGAACCGAGTCCGGACTGGATCGCGTACCGCGGCTTTGGCGCCGTCGGTGAGACCGACGAGCACGCAGCGGACCTAGCGAGTCGCTTCTTCGGCCAAAGGAACTCCTTTCTCCTGGGCTTTACCGGCCGCGGACGCCACACGCTCGGCGATCTGCGCTTCGCGAACCCACCGAAGCGGATCGACAGCGACCAGAAGGACAAGAGCGCTTCAGGATTCGGGCTCGGCACATTGGCTTTCCAAGGTTCTGCCGACACGATGGTCGATCAGATCGTTGATTTCGCCGCGTTGACCGGGGTCGGTGTTCTCGATATCGGGTTCAACGGCGGTGGTCTCCGCGGCGACGAATGCTTCGATTCGCTGCGGCGCTTCGGTGACCACGTGATCCCCGCCGTGCGCGAGATCGACGCGCCGAACAACAAGATGGAGGTCGCTGGTGTCTCAGCCGACTAAGACCGTGGTGTTCACGGAAGCAACTATCGATGCCGATGGGTTCGAGGTCCGCTATCTCGACGGTGGCCAGGGCAACCCGCTGCTGGTACTGCACGGCGGTAGCGGACTGCAGCACAACCGGACCCATGACCTGTTGGCGGCAACGAACAGGGTCATTGCGATTGAGATTCCTGGATTCGACCGGTCATCGATCAAGAAACGAAGCAGCTCGCTTCTCGACCTGGCCCAGACGGTCCTCGCGATTGCCGATGCGCTGGAGCTCGACCGATTCTCGCTCATGGGAACATCATTCGGTGCAGCCCTCGCGGGGTGGGTAGCGACACAGGCGCCCGGCCGCGTTGACAAGCTCGTCCTGATTAGTCCCGCAGCGATTCGGCCTGAGGGTGTGCAGTTGCCATCGGCGGCTTCCCCAGAAGAGTTGAAGGCACTGTATTTCGCTCACCCCGACCGCCATGAACTACCCGATGTCACTCCGGAGTCGGCCGAAAGGAATGCCTGGCTGCTGAAGCTTCTCGGGCCCGGACGCGATCCCGAGCTGGAGAAGCGGCTGTCCACTTTTCCGGCACCGACGCTCGTCCTGTTCGGCGAACTGGACCGCCTCACCCCCGTCGAACTCGGCCGGCTCTATGTTGAGTTGCTGCCGGATGCATATTTGGCCATCGTGTACGACGCGGGGCACAGCCTCGAGGTTGAACGTCCCGAGGCAAGCGCCGAGATCATCGCCGACTTCTTGGACCGGGGCCCCGTGTTCGCGGTGACAAAGGAGTCATCACTGCTCTTTCCGTAACCCGTAACGAAACCTTGTGCGGGCCCGCGTCCCATCGACAGCCATCGTGGTGTCCGGGCTCCTAGATTGGAGAAACCCAACGATGACGACAACAGTCGCCACGACTGCGGCGGATGCCGCCGACTCCGGTGATGGTGTGCTCGAGCGTGTCCAACAGCTCAAGCCACTCCTGCGTGCGGAGGCGCTTGAGAACGACCGCATCCAACGAATCCCCGAGCGCAGCCTGGCCGCGTTGAAGGAAGCAGGCGTCTGGAAGATGATGACGCCCAAATACTATGGCGGATACGAGACTCCGTTCCCGACGGTCTTCGAGACACTGCGCACCATTGTGTCTGCGTGTCCAAGCATCGGATGGGCGACCACCCTTACGTCGATTAATTGGCTGGTTGCGCGCTGCTGCGACGAACTTCAGGACGAGGTCTTCGGCGACAACCCCAATGCGTTGATCCCGTCGGTGTTCGGCTCCTTCGGCGCGCGGGCCAAGCGTGTGTCCGGCGGCATCGAGATCGTCGGCGGAGGCCGGTGGGGCTTCAACAGTGGTTGCCCGGATGGCGACTGGGATTTGCTCGGCGCCGTCGTCGAAGAGCCCGATGGCAGCGAAACCAGGCTGTGGATCGCCGTCCCTATCTCAGACCTCGAACTCGTCAACGACTGGGACGTCACAGCCGCCCGAGGTACGGCAAGTTGGACTGCTACCTGCGGTGATATCTTCGTACCCGACCATAGGATTCTGTCGAATAGAAACGACTTGTTCGGCGGAGATTCGGCCAACGAATCCAAGCGTCAGGCCAACAATCCCTACTACGGCCCTCCGCCCTACATGGTCTTCAGCAACTTCTTGGCTCTAATTCCCTCCGGGGTCGCCGATGGCGCGCTCGAGGTTTTTGTGGAGCAGCTTCCTGGCCGCAAGATCACTCACACCGACTACCTGAAGGCCTCCGAAGCACCGATCGTCCATTTGCAGGTGGGGGAAGCGACCATGAAGGCTTCGGCTATCGATGCCCTCAGAGAGCGTCTTGTTGGTCTCTGCACCAATTGGAAGCCGGGTGATCCCGAGCTACCGGCACAGATCAGACGCGAGCAGTTGGTTGGGGGGTCGGTCTACTGCTACCAGCTGGCCCGCGAAGCGGTCGACTTGCTGTACCTGGCAAGCGGCCCGAGGGTGATTCGAGAAGACAACCCAATCCAACGCTTCCAGCGAGACATTCAGGCGTTCGCCCAACACGTCCTGCTGCATCCAGATACCCAGTTCGAGAACATCGGTCGCGTGCGTTGCGGATTGCCCCCCTTCAGCGGCGCGGCGCGTACCGCTGGGCGCCCAGCACCGACTGGTAGTAGCTGAGCCCAGCGCACCGGGCAGGCGAGCAAGGCGATCCCGTACGGCGGCAATACCGACGGCTGGTGATGTGGGTGCACGCCGTAGTTGGTTGACCCCGAGGCCCTTTCGGGAACTACGACAACGTCGGGCTTACTCCACACCGGAAGGGGCAGAGTACTTATCAGTCACACGGCTCGCGATGAATTCGACACTGGCGTTCCGAAAGCCCCCGTGGTTCAACCAGGTTCGCAACCCACGGCGGCCGATCGCCTGCAGTGGTCTCGGCGTCGTCGGCCGGGGCTAGAGCCGCGCCTGCGGTAGCTCTGAGGGGTAGCTGTCGAAGCGCCCGTTCGGGTCGTACTTGCCGCGCAGCGCCTCCAGGCGCGCGGCGTTGGCCGGTTCCAACACGGCCATCGGGCGCACGAAGA
>DATFCF010000455.1:0-4950 GCA_035253445.1 Mycobacterium sp. | reverse complement strand
GACAAGGCGCTTGATGGCGCTCTCCTTCAGCAGGATCGTCTCCACCACCTCATCCTCCGGGATGCCGTGCGTACGCGCCTGGTCGGCGATCTGCTTGGTCACCAGCGCGGTACGCACGTACCCCGGATCGACGCAGTTGCTGGTCACCTCGTGAGGTCCACCTTCCAGCGCGGTGACCTTGGAGAGGCCCTCGAGTGCGTGCTTCGCGGTGACATAGGCGGACTTGTATTCGGATGCCCGCAGGCCGTGCACCGATGAGATGTTGACGATCCGGCCGAATTTCTGCCCGTACATGTGCGGCAGCGCGGCGCGGATCAACAGGAACGGCGCCTCCACCATCAGCGCGAGGATGAAGCGGAAGCGCTCCGGCGGGAACTCCGTGATCGGGCTGACATGCTGCACGCCTGCGTTGTTCACCAGAATGTCTACCTCGAGCTGAAGAGCTTCGAGCGCCGCGACATCGGAAAGATCAACCGCCCAAGGCTTTCCGCCGATCTCCTCCGCCAGCGCCTTGGCGCCCACGTCGTCGAGATCGGCGACGGTGACCACTGCACCCCTGGACGCGGGTTCCCGCGCGCATGCCGCGCCGATTCCGCTCGCACCGCCCGTGACGAGCGCCGCGCGGCCGTTCAGGTCGGTCATGCGGCGCCGCTCTTCGCGAGTTCCTCGCGATCTGCCTCGTCGATGCTCTCCAGATCGATACCGTTCGTCTCCCGCATGAACAGCGCCGCCACAAGGGTGATCACAGCGGCCCCGGCCAAGTACAGGGCGATCGGCACCCAGGAGTCATAGATGTCGAGCAGCTTCACGGAGATGATGGGGGCCAGCGACCCCGCCACGATCGAGGTGACCTGATAGCCAAGGGAGACACCGGAATACCGCATGCGGGTCGGGAACATCTCGGCCATGATGGCTGGCTGGGGGGCGTACATGAGCGCATGGATCACCAGGCCAATGATGATCGCAGCCATGATGAGCAGGTAGTTGCCGGTGTCCATCATCGGGAATCCGAAGAACCCCCACACTGCGGCGCCGATGGCGCCGAGGATGTACACGGGACGCCGGCCGAATCGATCCGACAGCCGCCCTACCTGAGGGATCACCGCGAAATGCACCGCGTGTGCGATCAGCAGCCACCACAGGATGTCGCTTGTGTCAGCGCCAACCTGCTGCTTGAGATACGTGATCGAGACGATGACCAACAAGTAGTACATGATGTTCTCGGCGAACCGCAGGCCCATCGCGGTGAAAACCCCACGGGGATAACGCTTGAGCACCTCGAACACGCCATACGACACGGCCTTGACGCGCTCGACTTCTTCCTGTGCCGCAAGGAAGATCGGCGCGTCGCTCACCTTGGTGCGGATGTAGTAGCCGATCAGCACCACCACCGCGGAGAGCCAGAACGCGACCCGCCATCCCCAGGACAGGAACGACGCCTCCGACAGCGTCGCGGTCAACACGAGGAGCACGACCGTGGCGAGCATGTTGCCGACCGGCACAGCGGCTTGTGGCCAGCTGGCCCAGAAGGCGCGGCTCCGGTTCGGGCTGTGCTCGGCCACGAGCAGCACCGCGCCACCCCACTCACCACCAACGGCGAAGCCTTGGAGGAACCGCAACACCACGAGCAGAGCAGGCGCCCAGTAGCCGATCTGGCCGAAGGTTGGCAGGCATCCCATCAGGAATGTCACGGCGCCGACCAGCAGGAGGCTGAACTGCAACAGCTTCTTGCGGCCGTACTTGTCGCCGAAGTGGCCGAACACAATGCCGCCAAGCGGGCGCGCCAAGAACCCGACCGCATACGTGAGGAACGCCGCGAAGATCGCGTCCAGGTCGCTGCCCGTCTGGGCGAAGAACACCTTGTTGAAGACGAGCGTGGCCGCGGTGCCGTACAAGAAGAACTCGTACCACTCGACGACCGTGCCGGCCATCGACGCGGCCACCACCCGCTTGAGGCCGGTCGGAACCGACGTCTCGTTGTGAATCGTCATCGGACGCTCCTCGATTGTGATGTCCCACACAGACGACTGTGAGTATTCATGCAGGTACCCACGGCTGCAATGCCCAAAACCGCAGGAGTTATCTGCAAAAATGCAGATGTGACTTTGCCATCCGGCCGCAGGCCCAGTCCCGATGACCTGCTGGTGTTGCTGGCCGTGGGGCGCTCCGGCCGCTACAACACCGCAGCGGAGGAACTCGGGCTCAACCACACCACGATCTCGCGCCGGATAGCGGCGCTGGAGCAGTCGATCGGCGGCCGTGTGCTCGCGCGGGTCGGCGGCGGCTGGGAGCTGACCGACCTCGGGCGTGACGCACTGTCGGCCGCCGAAGCCGTCGAATCGGCCGTGCGTTCCCTGACCGTCGACCCCGGCGGCAGACGCACGCTGGAGGGCGTCGTCCGCATCTCGGCGACCGACGGGTTCAGCGCGTACATCGCCGCACCTGCCGCCGCTCAGGTTCAGCGCGACCATCCGAACGTGGCCGTCGAGATTGTCGCCGCCACTCGCCGGGCCACTCAGCAGCGTTCCGGCCTCGACGTCGAGGTGGTCGTTGGCGAACCAAAGGTGCATCGCGCCAAGGCGATCCGGCTCGGTGACTACTGCCTGGGTCTATACGGCGCCCGTGACTACCTCGCCGAGTACGGCACACCGACCAGCATCGCGGACCTTGCGCGTTATCCGCTGGTCTACTTCATCGACTCGATGCTGCAGGTCGACGACCTCGACGTAGCGACGAGCTTCGCCCCCGCCATGCGCGAATCGGTCACGTCCACCAATGTTTTCGTGCATGTTGAGGCGACCCGCGCAGCCGCGGGCATCGGCCTGCTGCCGTGCTTCATGGCCGACCGCCACGACGACCTGGTCCGCGTCCTGCGCGACACGGTGGCGGTGCAATTGACGTACTGGCTCGTCACCCGCGCCGAAACGCTGCGCCGACCCGAAGTCGCGGCGGTCGTCGACGCGATCCGCGACCGCATGGCGGATCAGCGCGACGTGCTGCTCGGCACCCGTCAAATCGAGTAGTGCACTACTCGTGGGCAGGGACCGCCGCTGCGCGACACTCGTGACCGAAGCTTCCGGGCGAAGGAGCTAGCGATGGGGCATCCGGTCAGATCAGGGAAGTCGACGGCTCTCCTACCAGTTGTCGGCGCTCTGCTCCTCAGCGCGACCGCGATTTTGACGTCATGCGGCGGGGACGAGCAACCGCAGCTCGAAACGGAAGTCACCTTCACGCCGAATACCGAGACGACGAAGCTTCAGACACCAACGACGACGTCGGCGTCGCCGACAAACAGCGGCACCTATTCGCCACCGCCCTCCACCTCAGGGGTGACACCGACCACTACAACATTCGTTGGCACACCGTCGACTACGGCGACCGTCGCCCCCACCACCACGACGACACCTCCGGTGTCAACGGAGCCGGACCAGAACGCGCCGGGTGGCTGACCGCCGATGAGCGAGGACAGGGATGCGTCGCCGGTGCTGCACACGTGGATCGGGGTCGTCGGGCTGATCATCGCCCCGACCACCTTGGTCACCTCGCTGTGCTACTACTTCGGCTACGTCTCCACTCGAAAAGCGAAGGCGTACCTGGGAATTAATTCCGACGCCATCGGTTTCACGACCGACGACTACGTGACGAAGAGTGCGGGCGTCCTATTCGTGACGGTGTTGACGTCGCTGGTGGTATGCGCGGGTGTGCTCGGGGTGTGCGCGTACGTCCGGCGCCTGGCCAGAGCGGGACGGCGCCTCCGGCTCCTTCGCAACGCCGCGTGGACACTCGTCGGTGTTGGCGTTGTGTGCGCGGTGCGCGGCGTCGTAGGTGTCTGGCGTCCGGGCCTGGCACCGGACAAGCAAGTGTGGCTGACGCCTGTCACACTCGGCCTCGGCGCGGCGCTGTTGATGCTGGCGTTCTGGATGTTTCGCATATTGAAAGCGCCATCCGACAGGAGTCCGTCGTCCACCGCCGAGCGGGCGCTGTTTGCGGTGGCCGGCGCCATCCTGGTTCTGGCCCTTTTTTGGACCACCAACATCTTCGCCACCAAGGCAGGCGAGGTCGACGGCATCAATGCCGCCGGGGAGCTGTGGTGGAAGGAGACAACGGTCATTCTCGACACCTCCGACCGCTTGTTCCTTCCAAAAGAACTGGTCAAGGAGACTCCACTGACGTCGGCCGACTCTCCGCAGGGCGAGACGTTCCGTTACGAATGTCTGCGTGTACACGAAGTCCGAGGTGACAAATGGGTGCTGCTGCCGGCGAACTGGCGTCCGCAGTTCGGCTACGCGGTGTTCGTGACCACCGATGCATCGCATCATGCTGCGAACGATCAAGGATGCCCCCGAGCGGGTGGGCGGTGGGGCGAACGTGCGCGAATTCTGGCCATGCCCGGAATTGGTGACCACGGCCAACGGACAGCAGGCGCAGGCGCAGCTTCTGCCGGTCGAGGAAGTCAACCGGATCGTCGACGGTGACGGCCTGACCGTCAACGAGTACACGCAGGGTCCGGAGGGTGACACCTCGCCCGGCTCCTCACGGAACTGTGCCAGTGCGGTCGGCTCCATAGCGCAGCCGGCCTACCGGGACAGCGGCTTCATGACGCGATACGTGCGTGAATTGACCCGACAGTCAACGGCGCCGGAGCGTCGCGTCATCGAGAGCGTCATCGAATTCGAGACTCCTCACCGCGCCGACGACTTCATCCAAGCAACGAAGTCAACATGGCGGGAGTGCGCTCACGCCGCGGTGACGCTCACCGGCCGCGGCCCGAAAAAGAACTACACGCTGGGTGATTTCGCAGAGGCCGGCGACGTGGCGATCATCTCGGCCAGTTCGGTCGACGACCCGCCTAGCAACTGTTCACACGCACTGGCAGGAAAGTCCAACGTCGTGATCGACGTCAGCGTGTGCGGATCCGACGCGCCGGCGCACGCTGTGGCGATCGTGGAC
>DATFCF010000454.1:0-2369 GCA_035253445.1 Mycobacterium sp. | reverse complement strand
CGACATGGGCCTCTGGCTGCTGTTTCTGGCGTACATCGTCTCGGTGACCGGTTCGGTCGTCGGGCTGGCGTGCACCCGCCTCAGCGGCGCGGCGTCCGACGAACGGATTCGGCTGCGCTGGCTCGCCATGGCGTCGATCGCCATCGGCGGGGTGGCGATTTGGCTGATGCATTTCATCGCGATGCTCGGCTTCGCGATCCCGAACAGCGTGGTCCGGTACAACCTTGGATGGACGATCGCGTCGGCGGTGCTGTCGATCTCGGCAGTGTTCGTCGGGCTGATCACCATCGGCCGGACCGTCGATCTGCGCCGTCTCGTCGCCGGTGGCGTGATCATGGGCCTTGCCGTCGCCCTGATGCACTACACCGGCATGTGGGCGGTGCAGACCCAGGGCACGATCTCCTACGACAAGGCGCTTGTCGCCCTGTCGGTCGTGATCGCCGTGGTCGCGGCAACGGCCGCATTGTGGTTCACGCTCGTCCTCAAGTCCCCGGTGCTGCGATTCGTCGCGGGACTCGTCATGGGCGTCGCTGTCGTCGGAATGCACTACACGGGCATGGCCGCGGTCCGGGTGACCGTCGATCACACCGCGCCGGTACCCGGCGGGCCCGAGGTCTTCTCGTTCCTGTTCCCGGTCTTCGTGATCGGATTGCTTGCGCTCGCCATCCCGATCACGGCTGTGATGCTGGCTTCTGACCGCGGTGCGACCGGAAATCAATCCGCATCACGCTCCCTCGCTTGGGCAGCGGGTCGACATCGGTAAGCGCGGTATCCCGCTGGCCTAGGCGCGAGCACAGCCCGGAGGTGCGTGATGTCCAGCATCGCAATCAGATTGGTGGCACAGGCAAGACCGTGATCCCGGTCTCTCGCTCCAATTGATCGAGCAGATCTGCGCGATCAGGGAGATGATCCGTGTTGACGTGCCCGAAGCCGGCGAGTGCCTTCTTCGCGACTGCCGCCGCCACGAAAGAGCTCAATCGCGCAACCTGATGCAGAGTGCAAGGTCCCGACAGGTCGACTGGGACGACCTCACCGTCAGCTACAAGCGCCCGGACTTCTGGTGACAGCCGCCCCAATCGGTCAGGCAACGATTCCGGTGTCGCACAATGACTCCGCGGCCGATCCGGACGCACCGCCGCGGCACGCCAGGGTGATATCCGGCACGGTCGCCTGCTCCGGCGTCGGCCAGGACGGCGCCGGCGGCGGCAGAATCGGGAAGATGCTGGCGCCGTACACGCCGGTCAACTGCGCGACGATCTGCGCGGGGATGTTCGTCGCCACATAGAGAAGGTCGCCGAGGATCGGGATCGGCGTCGTGCCGCCGCTCGTGAAGTCGAATACGAGGTAGGGCACCGTGGCGAAGATCGTTCGCAGGGTCAGTGCCACGTCGGTAAGGGGGTCGGGATAGTCGTTCGTGGCGATCGCGTCCTTGAGCGCCTGGTGTAGATCGACGGGATCGACACCGGGCCCGAGCGTCGTCAGGGACACGCCGTCGGCATTGGCCGTCGGCGTGCCGCCGAACAGAGTCACAACAGTGGGCGTGGTGTCAACGATTTCGTACTCCAGGTTGATGTACCCGTCGTTGAAATCCGGGCCTTTCGCGATGACGAATGTCTCTGTCTCATCCGGTGATTGGAAGCCGTGGCCGAACCCTTGCTGCGCCTGGTGACCGTGGTCGGTGACCACGATGATGGTCCATTCGCCCTCATCCGGGTGGGCGGCCTCCCACGCCTCGACAGCGGCCAAGATCTCGCCGAGGTTGTCGTCGACGTTGGTAATGGCGTCCTCATACTGCTGCGATGCGCCGCCGTGCATGTGCCCGTTCTCATCGACGCCGACGAAGTAGGAGAAGAGGAAGCTCGGGACGCCTGCGGGGGTATCTGCGATCGCATCGACGGTCGCGTCGCCGACCGCGTCATCGGTGAGCGACCAGTTTGTGTCGCCCTCGATCTGCGGGATGAAGATATTCGTGTCGACGGGGACCGAGCCGGCGCCGGAGATCGCGTTGATGACATTCCAGTTGGCGACGGTCGTGGTCTCGATGGTCGGATTGAGCGTCTCTAGTTGGTTGAACACCGTCGGCCACTTGTCGTACGTCCACGGGGTGAAGACGTTGTTGATCACACCAGTCTTTTCGCCCCACTCACCGGTCAGAATGGCCGACCACGACGGGTTGGAGATAGTGGTATGCCCGACGATGCTCGACGCGGCTGTGGTGCTCTCATCCATCAGGGCGAAGAAGTTCTGGTTGTCGACGTCGGCCAGGATCCGGCTCAGGTTCGTGCCGTCCACGCCGATCAACAGCACGTTTGGGGTGGGGTCCAGCGAATCTTGGGGTGGGGGATCCACGAGCTGACTGACGGTCTGCT
>DATFCF010000453.1:0-2382 GCA_035253445.1 Mycobacterium sp. | reverse complement strand
CGTCACCCAGGGCCTCGGCCCCGAGGTCGTGCGGACGTCGAAGACCATGGCCGGCACGTACCACGTCGGCGTGCGCTACTTCGCGGCGGGGCCGATGGGGATCTCGCGCGGCGTCGTGATCGTGACGCGCGGGGAGGATGTGCAGGTTTACCCGTTCCGGCTGGCGAAGGGCGGGGGAGACATCCGCTACGTGGCGGAGGTGCGGGTGAACTGACGTAGGGCGGGCTTCAGCCCGCCCCTCGCGCGACCTCCGGCGGTCACGCCGGAGGTCGTGGCATGTCTAGCCCGCATTTCTCACGCCGTTAAAGAAAAAGCCGCCGTCCCGTGCTATTAAGTTGAGTGTCACCAACAACTTCAAAGCACAGGGGGCGGCGGCGTGGAACAGACAGAGTGTAACGGGACACAGCTCAGTTTCCAAGCGCTGGGGCGTCGCGAAGTGGTTGCGAAGTTCGACGGTGGGCAACTCAGCTCCGATGGCGGAGGGTTGCTGCTGCGGGAGACTGAGCGACGCACGGGGATTATCAAGCAGTTCGTATCCTGCTTCCGCGATCACCGCAATCCGTTGCGGATCGAACATTCTCTGAAGACGCTGATCGGCCAGCGGGTGTTCGGGCTGGGGCTGGGGTACGAAGATCTGAACGATCACGATGCTCTGCGGCACGACCCGCTGATGGCGACGTTGGTGGACAAGAGCGATCCAACCCGTCCGCTGGCGGGCAAGAGCACGCTCAACCGGCTCGAGCTCACGCCGGAGGGAACGGGACAGGATCGGTACAAGAGGATCGTGTACGACGGCGAAGCGATCGACCGGTTCCTGGTGAACGTGTTTATCCAGTCCTACCAGACGACACCGGAGCGGATCATTCTCGATCTGGACACGACCGACAACCAGATCCACGGCAATCAGGAAGGACGGTTCTTTCACGGCTACTACGGCTCGTACTGTTACCTGCCGTTGTACGTGTTTTGCGGCGAGCATCTGCTGTGCGCTCGCTTGAGACAGGCCAATGTAGGTGCGGCAGAGGGAACGGTCCAGGAACTGGAACGGATCGTCTCTCAGATCCGTCAGAGCTGGCCGACGGTGGAGATCGTGATCCGGGCGGATTCAGGATTTTGTCGTGACGACATTCTGAGCTGGTGCGAGGAACACGAGGTGAAGTACGTGATCGGGTTGGCCCGCAACAGGCGGCTGGAAGCGATGATCGCCAGCGAGATGGAGCAGGCCCGTGTCGAGTCGGAACGGACCGGTGAGCCGTATCGCCTGTACAAGGATTTCGAATATCAGACCCTCGATAGCTGGAGTCGTACGCGGCGGGTGGTCGGCAAAGCCGAGTACCTGATCGACAAACAGAACGGACGATTCGTGGTGACGTCGATTCCGATCGAGGCCATGGCCGGCCAGACGCTGTATGAGGACGAGTACTGTGGTCGTGGAGACATGGAGAACCGAATCAAGGAACAGAAGTGCTTTCTGTTCTCCGACCGGACCTCGGCCGAGACCATGCGGGCGAACCAATTGCGGCTGTGGTTCTCGGCCGTGGCGTATCTGCTGATGAGCGCCTTACGAAGACTGGGCCTCAAAGACACGGACCTGGCGAACGCACAGTGCGACACCATTCGCCTCAAGCTGTTCAAGATCGGGGCGCGCATTACCGTCACCACCCGCAAGATCTGGATTTCGCTTTCGAGCAGTTATCCGCTGGCATCACTCTTCGTGCGCGTTTGCAGCAATCTCGTGCACGCCTCACCTTGAAAACGATCCTGTTTCCGCCAGCGAGGACGATTGTTCCGGTTGCGCTGGATGGAAGTGTCGACGAATGCGGCTTCGGCCTCCGATTTCCACAGCCTCCAGCGCCGTTGCAACTGCGAAACTGCACATCAACATGTGCACCTTCTACTCACGATCAACCATCGCTTCTTCTTACAAGTGACCATCTCCCGTTTTCCACAGGTTCACGCGCAACCTCGGTAGTGCCGTGAGAAATGCGGGTTAGGAGTGCGGCGGCGCAGCCGCCGCTTTTGTAACTTCCCAAAGCGGTGGCAGCGCCACCGCACCCCTAAACCGGTAGGCGCAGGCGCGCGACGGTGCCGCGCTCGGGGCGGTTCGTCAGGGTCAGGCTCCCGTCGTGCGCCTCGGCGATCTGGCGGGCCAGGGTCAGCCCGATGCCGGAGCCGCCGGACTTGGTCGTGAAGAACGGGACGAAGGGGTTGGTGGCGGCGCTGATGCCGGGGCCGTCGTCGGTGACGCAGATCTCGACGGCGTCGGGGGTCGCGGTCCACGACAGGCCGACCGCGCCGCCGGTCTCGAGAACGGCATCGACGCCGTTGCGCACGAGGTTGATCAGCAGTTGCTCGATCTGGTCGCGGTCTGCGCGAATCGTG
>DATFCF010000452.1:0-4932 GCA_035253445.1 Mycobacterium sp. | reverse complement strand
TGGTCGCCGCGCGCCGTGCTGACCGCCGGGCTCGCGCTTGTCGGCGTGGCGATGGCCTCGCTGGCGCTCCTCACGCCGTCCACGCCGTATCTGCCGCTGGGCGCCGCGCTCTTTGTGGTCGGCGTCGGCCTTGGCCTCGCGTTCACGGTGGCCAGCGATGTGATCCTCGCCAGCGTGCCGAAGGAGCGGGCAGGCGCGGCGGCCGCGGTCTCCGAGACCGCCTATGAGCTCGGCATGGCTCTGGGCATCGCGACGCTTGGCTCGATTGTCACCGGCGTCTATCGCAGCTTCGCCGTTCCACCCGGCATTCCCGCTGCGGCCGCTGCCGACGCGCGCGATTCCCTGTCGGCGGCGATCGACACGGCCACCGCGCTGCCGCCCAGTCAGGCCGAAGCCTTGCTGGACGCCGCGAAGGAGGCCTTCACCAACGGCCTGGCCATCGCGTCGGGAGTCGGCTCGGTGCTGATGCTGATCTCCGCCGTGGCGGTGTGGTTCCTGCTGCGTCAACGCCTACCAGGCGCGGCCGAGATCACCGTGCTGGACGATCCAGGTGTGCATGGCGATGCCGGCCGCGACCGCCGCGTTGATGCTGCGCGTGGAACCGAATTGGGCGATCGACACGGTTAATTCGGCACCGGCCTTGGCCTGCTCGGTGATTCCCGGCCCTTCCTGACCGAAGATCATCAGACAGTCCCGCGGCAGCGTGCTGTCCTCCAGCCGCGATGCGCCCGCCACGTTGTCGACCGCCACAACCGTCAGCCCCGCATCCGCGGCGAAGGCCAGGAGCTCGGCCGTGGTGTCATGGTGGCGCAACCGCTGATAGCGATCGGTCACCATGGCCCCGCGCCGGTTCCACCGGCGTCGGCCCACGATGTGCACGGTGTCGACGGCGAAGGCGTTGGCGGTGCGCACGACCGAGCCGATGTTGGCGTCGTTACCGAAGTTCTCGATCGCGATCTGCAACGGGTGCCTGCGATCGTCGATGTCGGCGACGATCGCTTCCCGGGTCCAGTATCGGTATGCGTCAACGACATTGCGGGTGTCGCCGTCGCGCAGTAGGTCGGGGTCATAGCGTGGATCGTCGGGGTGCGGGCCCTGCCATGGACCGACGCCTTGGGTTTCGCCCCATTCGGTTGGTCCCGCTTCAGTCATCTGTTTTCTCCCAAAGTGCCGCATGGGTGCCGACGAGCGACACCGATGCGTACAGCAGCGCGGCGTTGATCTCGCCCTGCGTGCACAGCGACGCGCGAACCTGAACAGCGTCCAGCGAGGCATCGGGCAGCACCAGGACCGACGCGCCGTAGACGTCACACGCGTGGCTCAGCCCTGGCGGTAGCAGCGTGGGGGCCGCGAGCACCATCATCGGGCCGCCCCGGCGGGCGGAGTCGTCACGGTAACGCGCTGCCAGACCACCGATTTCGAGGCCGAGCAGCATGTAGCCGTTGCCCTCGAAGGCGGTCGGGTCGCCCAGCGCTGCCGGGTCGAGTTTGGCGCCGTCGGCGCGGAACGCGTCCACACTCGTCGTCTTGAGCACCAGGCCCGTGTCGTTGGCGTTCGTCTGCGGCACACCCACAGGGAACGCCGCCGGGTAAGCGACCGTGGTGCCGGCGATGCGGTCTCGGGGTGAGTAGGCGTAGACGCCCCGAACTTGGGATTGGTCACGCAGGGGGCCCAAACACACTGTGCCCGTTAACATATCGGGTGCCGGCGCCGATAAGGGTTGCACCGCAAGGTTGTTCACGTCGCGGCAGCCGCCGACACCGTTGGCCTCGATCGGGTGAGCCAGCGCGCCGTACAGGCCGAAGCGGATGTCCTCCGGTTTGGCGTGCGGGCCTGTTGGCTGCGACGGCGAGGCATCCACGTCGACGAGGACGTAGTCGGCGTCGAAGCGCAAGTTGGACACCGACATGTTCCAGCCCAGGATCGCCGACGACTCTCCGAGTGTCGCGGTCTGCGCGGCGTAAGGATTTGCGCGCCCCTCGTCGCTGGAGCACGCCGAGGCGGTCACGATGATCGTCGCCATGACGGCGATCAGTACACGTAGCGACATCGAGGTGCGGCTCTAGGTTCTTTTTCGGCCGTGGCCCACGACCTTCGTCATGGCGCGCACCAGGTTTCGCGGCACCACCCGTCCACCGGTGGTGAGCACCTTGTACTGAAGACTCGGGACGATGACGACCTTGCCCTTGCCGACGTCGGCCATGCAGGCGCGCACCACGTCTTCGACCTCGAGCCACAGGAACGACGGCGTCTTCGCCATTTCGATGCCGGCACGCGCGTGAAACTCGGTCCGCACGAAGCCCGGACACAGCGCGTGCACGCCAACACCCGTGCCGCCGAGGCCGTTGGCCAAGCCTTCCGAGAACGCGATCACCCACGCCTTGGACGCCGAGTACGTCGACCCCCGGCCGGGCAGCAGGCCCGCCACGCTGGCGACATTGATCACGGTGCCGGCGCCTGCGGCCAGCATCGGCGGCAGCGCCGCGTGCGTCAATTGCATCACCGCGGTCACGTTGACGTCGAGTTGTTTCTGCAGCAGCTCGAGATCGGCGGTCCAGAATTCGCCTGACGTGCCGAACCCCGCGTTGTTCACCAGGATTCGCACGCCGGAGGCGAGCCGGTCGGCGACCTTTGCGCGGTCGGCGGTGAGCGCCAGGTCCGCAGGCAGCACCTCGACGTCGGCGCCGACTTCGTCGTGCAACTCTGCGGCGAGACGGTCCATGCGTTCGACGTCGCGCGCGACCAGCACCAAATCGTGGCCGTCCATGGCGTAGCGACGGGCGAATCCGGCCCCAAGACCGGACGTCGGCCCGGTGATCATCGCGACGGGCCGGGTCATGCCCTAGAGCGTAGCCAAGGGCTGCACTGGTTGATCCGCGTGCACCGGGTCCACGTACCCCTCTCGCCCGACGGGGCAATGTCGCATGTGCCCGTCTCCGAGCAAATCGCACACCGCTGCGCGCTTGTGGCGCGTGTGGTTCGGCGCCAGTTCGCTATCGCTGATAGTGCGGCGACTGCCGACCGTTGCGCGACGGCGGCGGTGGGCGGCGGGCCGGGTCGGCACGGCCTGGATCGGGACGCGGCTGCGTGTAGCGAGCCACATCGGGGCGACCCGGGGGCACGTCGGCCCGCCCGGGCGCCGGCTGCTCAGCGCGTGCCGGTGCCGGCTTGAGCGGGCGACTCGGCGATCCGCTGCGCCGGGCGACGGCCTGGCCGGCTTGTCCACTCAGGCCGGCCTGCGGTACCGGCGGCAGCACCCGCAGCAGGTCGTTGAACTGCCGCACCGTGCGCAGGCCCTCGTCCCATTGCGCGCGGGTGCTGGTGACCGGCATGGACACCAGTGTCCAGTGCTGCTCGTTCCACATGATCTCGGCACAATCCGGCGCCGTGTGAGCGAACGTCACCATCCGCCGATCGCACGCCCGGCGTGCGGCGTCGAGGTTGGTCGAGTAGACCATCCGGGGCCCGATCGCGCCCAGTAGCCAGATGTCGTTCTCCCGCGGCTCTTTGATTCCCTTGAGCCGCAGGTCGACGACGACGTTGGTGCCGACCTTACGGTGCAGCGCGATCACCGTCGCGACATCTTCGAGGTCGAAGATGAACACGGCCTCGCCGCGGATCTGTCCGAGGACGACGTTCTTGGCGGTGATGTCGCCGACCGTCGACATCACGCCTCGCTTCCAGCGCTTGAGGATGTCGTGCGACTCGTGCTCGTAGTCGAAGCCGTGCGACTTCGCCCAGGACTTGCGCCGTCGGCCCAGCCCACGTCGACGGTCGATGTCGACATACAGCAGCACCGCCGCACCCACGAAACAGAGCGCGGACAGCGTGAACCAAAGCGGGACCATTGCGCCCTAGCCTACTGGCAGGTTGCGGTTTATCCCGAACTCAAGCAGATCACAACCACGTCACACTGGCCGTCACCCCAGGACCAGCGAGTCGCCGTCGGCGCTGACGTTCACCGGGACGACGTCGCCGTCGTGCACGTCGCCCGCCAGCAGCAGCTTCGCGAGCTGGTCACCGATGGCCTGCTGGAGCAGCCGCCGCAGCGGACGCGCGCCGTACATCGGGTCGAACCCGCGCTCGGCCAACCACTTCTTGGCCGGTAGCGACACCTCCAGGGTGAGCCGCCGCTGCGCCAGCCGCTTGGCCAGCTGCTGAAGCTGGATATCGACGATCTGCACCAGCTCTTCGGGGTTGAGCCCGTCGAAGACGATCACGTCGTCGAGCCGGTTGATGAACTCCGGCTTGAACGCCGAACGCACCGCGGCCATCACCTGCTCCTCTGTGCCGCCCGACCCGAGGTTGGACGTCAAGATGAGGATGGTGTTGCGGAAATCGACCGTCCGGCCCTGCCCGTCGGTGAGCCGGCCCTCGTCGAGCACCTGCAACAGCACGTCGAACACGTCCGGGTGGGCCTTTTCGACCTCGTCGAACAGCACCACCGTGTAAGGACGCCTGCGGACAGCCTCGGTCAGCTGGCCGCCCTGGTCGTAGCCGATGTAGCCGGGAGGCGCGCCGACAAGGCGGGCCACCGAGTGCTTCTCGCCGTACTCGCTCATGTCGATGCGGACCATGGCGCGTTCGTCGTCGAACAGGAACTCCGCCAGCGCCTTGGCCAGCTCGGTCTTACCGACGCCCGTCGGGCCGAGGAACATGAACGACCCGGTCGGCCGGTTCGGGTCGGCGACGCCGGCGCGGCTGCGCCGTACCGCATCAGAAACCGCGGTCACGGCTGCTTTCTGCCCGACCACGCGCTTGCCCAGTTCGTCTTCCATCCGCAGCAGCTTGGCGGTCTCGCCTTCCAGCATCCGTCCGGCGGGGATGCCCGTCCACGCCGACACCACGTCGGCGATGTCGTCGGGGCCGACCTCCTCCTTGAGCATCACGTCCTCGCGCGCCTCGGCCTGAGGGACCGCCGCGTCGAGTTTC
>DATFCF010000451.1:0-3473 GCA_035253445.1 Mycobacterium sp. | reverse complement strand
GTCCGCCGAGGCGCCGCCCGAGACCTACACGATCGAGCAGTTGGGCCGCGATCTCGAAACCGTCCTCGCGGTGACCGCTCCCAAGGGGCCGGTGGTTCTCGTCGGGCATTCGATGGGCGGCATGACCGTGCTGTCGCACGCGCGGCAGTTCCCGCAGCGCTATAAGACCCGCATCGTCGGGGCGGCGCTGATAGCCTCTGCAGCCGAGGGAGTTTCGCGTTCGCCACTGGGTGAGATTCTCAAGAATCCGGCGCTCGAGGCCGCCCGGTTCGCCGTCCGGTATGCCCCCAAAACGGTGCACCGCACCCGCGGCGCCGCCAAGTCGGTGATCGCCCCGATCCTGCGGGCGGCCTCCTACGGTGACGAGAAGGTCAGCCCGAGCGTGGTGGCCTTCTCCGAGAAGATGATGCACGACACGCCTATCGCGACGCTGGTGGAGTTCCTGCATGCGCTCGAGGTGCACGATGAGACGGCGGGGCTACCCACGCTCGCGAAGATCCCCACGCTGATCGCCTGCGGCGACCGCGACCTGCTCACCCCAATGGAGCACTCGGAGCAGATGGCGGCCGCGCTGCCGAAATCCGAGCTGGTGATCGTCGGCGGCGCAGGGCATCTGGTGCAGCTCGAACAGCCGGAGATCATCGACGACGCTCTGGTTCGGCTCGTGGAGCGCGCTGCACCGTCCAAGCTGATCGCGCTTACCCGGCGCGTGCGCGGACGGGTTCGGCGCCATGGTTGACCGACGCTCCGGTACCGCGGAACTGCCGACCACCGAGGACACGATCGCGTTCGGCGCTCAACTCGGCGCGCAACTGCGGGCCGGCGATGTCGTGGTGCTTTCGGGACCGTTGGGGGCCGGAAAAACTGTGCTGGCCAAGGGAATCGCGCAGGCGATGAACGTCGATGGCCCCGTCATCTCGCCGACGTTCGTGCTGGCACGTGTGCACCGGGCACGACAGCCGGACGCGCCGGCGATGATTCACGTCGACATGTACCGGCTGCTCGACCATGAGTCCGTCGACCTGCTCGCCGAACTGGACTCGCTGGATCTGGATACCGACCTCGACGACGCTGTCGTGGTCGTGGAGTGGGGCGAAGGGCTTGCCGAGCGGCTCTCCGAAAGCCACCTCGACATCAGGCTCGAACGCGGCCCGGAAACCGAAGTGCGCACTGCTATCTGGGAGTGGAGCAGGCCGTGAGCACGGTGATCCTCGCTATCGACACCTCGACCCCCGCGGTGACCGCGGGAGTTGTCCGGCTCGACGACGTGAACGTCGAGGTGCTCGCCGAGCGCGTCACCGTCGACGCCCGCGCGCATGCCGAACAGCTGACCCCGAACGTGGTGGGTGCGCTCGCCGACGCCGGGCTGACCGTCGATGATCTCGACGCCGTTGTCGTCGGTTGCGGTCCAGGGCCTTTCACCGGCCTGCGAGTCGGCATGGCCACCGCGGCGGCCTACGGCCACGCCCTTGGTCTTCCGGTGCACGGGGTGTGCAGCCTCGACGCCATCGGCATTCACACGACGGGCGACGCGCTGGTAGTCACCGATGCGCGTCGCCGCGAGGTGTACTGGGCCCGCTACCGCGACGGCGTGCGAGTCGACGGACCGGCGGTCAACGCGCCGGCCGACGTGCAGGGCGCAGTCGACGCGCTGGCGCGTCCTCCGGTCTATCCGACCTCGGCGGGACTGGTGCGCGCCGTTGCCAATTGGACTGCCGAGCCTGAGGCGCTTGTCCCGCTGTACCTGCGCCGCCCGGACGCCAAACCGCAGTCCGAGAGACCGGCAGCGGCGCGATGACGGTCGAGTACGGTTTGCTGACCCGCGCCGACGCTGCCCGGTGCGCGGAGCTGGAGGCGCAGTTGTTCGAGGGCGACGATCCGTGGCCGGCACGGGCGTTCCTCGCAGAGCTGGAGGCAAAGCACATTCGCTATGTCGCCGCCCGTGCCGACGACAAGCTTGTGGGTTACGCCGGCATCTCCCGACTCGGGAGAAAGAAGCCCTACGAGTACGAGATTCATACCGTCGGCGTTGACCCCGCGTATCAGGGCAAGGGCATCGGCAGGCACATGATGACGGAGCTGCTCGAATATGCTTCGGGTGGAACGGTTTTCCTCGAAGTCCGTACCGACAACGAAGCCGCGATAGGACTATACGAGAGCTTGGGCTTCACTAATGTCGGCCTGCGCCGTCGGTATTACCGGGCCAGCGGCGCCGACGCCTACACCATGAGGCGGGACCCGCAATGACGATCATCCTGGCTATCGAAAGCTCCTGCGACGAGACCGGCGTCGGCATCGCCGAATTGGGCACCGACGGCGCGGTGACGCTGCTCGCCGACGAGGTGGCCTCCAGTGTCGACGAACACGCCCGGTTCGGCGGCGTGGTGCCCGAGATCGCGTCGCGCGCACACCTGGAGGCGCTTGGCCCGACCATGCGCCGCGCCCTCAAGGCCGCGGGCGTGCACAAGCCGGACGTCGTCGCTGCCACCATCGGACCCGGGCTTGCGGGCGCGCTGTTGGTGGGAGTTGCTGCCGCCAAAGCCTATTCGGCCGCGTGGCAGGTGCCGTTCTATGCGGTCAACCATTTGGGTGGCCATCTGGCCGCCGATGTGTACGACCACGGTGCGCTGCCGGAAAGCGTCGGCCTGCTGGTGTCGGGCGGGCACACGACCCTGTTGCATGTGAAGTCATTGGGAGAACCGATGATCGAGCTCGGCAGCACCGTCGACGACGCCGCCGGTGAGGCCTACGACAAGGTGGCGCGGCTGCTGGGCCTCGGGTATCCGGGCGGCAAGGTGCTCGACAACCTCGCTCGCGAGGGCGATCGCGACGCGATCGTCTTCCCGCGCGGCATGACCGGGCCGCGCGACGCCCCGTACGCGTTCAGTTTCTCGGGCCTGAAGACCGCGGTGGCGCGGTACATCGAGAAGAACGCAGGCCAGTCCGATTTCTCTTCAGCCGATGTGGCGGCGGGTTTTCAAGAGGCGGTGGCCGACGTGTTGACGCGCAAGGCCCTCCGGGCCGCGACCGAGCTCGGGGTGTCGACGCTGTTGATTGCCGGTGGGGTAGCCGCCAATTCGCGGCTGCGTGAACTCGCCGAGGAACGATGCGCAGCCAACGGCCTGACACTGAGGATCCCGCGACCGCGGCTGTGCACCGACAACGGCGCGATGATCGCGTCGTTCGCCGCGCATCTGATCGCTGCGGGTGCGCCGCCGTCGCCGCTGGACGCCGCCACCGATCCAGGGCTGCCGGTGGTGAAGGGACAGGTGCCATGACTGTTGCCGCGGACAAGTTGGCCGTCACCGAGCTGCTGTACCGCTACGCCGAGCTGATCGACGCCGGCGACTTCGACGGGGTAGGGCAGCTGCTATCGCGCGGCACCTTCGCCGGGGTCGAAGGCGCCGACGCGATCGCGAAGCTCTTCACGACCACGACCCGCCGCTTTCCGGACGCGGGCACACCGAAGACCC
>DATFCF010000450.1:0-2385 GCA_035253445.1 Mycobacterium sp. | reverse complement strand
GCGGACGGGTTCTTCGAATATCGCGCCCGTGTTGTCGTACGTGGCACCTACGAACTCAACTTCGAGTGCGGCACCCCTGTAGAAACCGAGCGCGTCGAGCGCGCCGCGAAGCGCTGCAGAGGCGCGCGACCACAGTTGGCGAAACCAGTCACCGTCCACGTCCTCATCGGAAGGGGACGTCACGCGGATGCTGAACGTGGAGTGCGCAACTGCAATCTGAAACTCCTCGTCGCCGCGCATGACGACGAGCGGTTGGTCGAAATACCAATCCCCGGCTTCTGGATGAATCCTGCCCATCAACATCGCTACGTGCACCACGACAGCATGCCCCTCGAGCCCGCCAACCAAAACCGAATTTTGGGGGCGACTGGAACCGCCAAAACTAGCATCTGCGTCTGGGCGACCAGGTCGGTCTCCACGAAGCCGGGTTGGGCGTCGTCCCGGTCGCACAAGCACCCGTCAACATGTGGATGAATTGGCGACTGGGGCTAACTCCCAGTCGGTCTGCAATTCGTGTCGGTGTCGTGAGGTAGCGCGCGAACCTTAAACCCAATACGGCACGCGTGCGCGGTACTGGCGCATCGCAAAGGCCGCGAGGATCCAGCCGATCACGGTCAGCGAAATCACCACCACCCAGTGCCGCAACTCCTGATCGGCACCCAACAGCGGGGCGCGCACGATGTCGAGGTAGTGCAGCAGCGGGTTGAGTTCGACGATTTTGGCGTACGACCCGGCGCCCTGTTGTTGCAGGGTCGCCTCGTTCCAGATGATCGGCGTCATGAAGAACAACAGCTGCACGAGACTGAACAACAACGGGCTGATGTCGCGGTAGCGCGTGGCCAGGATGCCGAAACACAGTGAAACCCAGACACAATTGGCCACGATGAGAGCGAGCGCCGGGATGACGGCGAGGTCCGTCCACTTCCACGGCTTCGGGTAGATCATCGCGATGACCACGAAAATGATGATGTTGTGGGCGAACAGGATCATCTGGCGCCACACCAGCCGATAGACGTGCACAGAGAGCGGCGTCGGAAGTTGTTTGATGAGGCCCTCATTGGCGACGAACACGTCGGCGCCCTCGAGGATCGCCGCATTGATGAGGTTCCAGATGATCAGGCCGAGGGTGACGTACGGCAGATGCTCTTCAAGCGGCAGCTTGAACAGCTTCGAGTACAGAAGCCCCATGGCGACCGCCGTGGCACCTGTGGCGATCGTGATCCAGAACGGGCCAAGCACCGAGCGCCGGTAGCGCTGCTTGATGTCCTGCCAGCCCAGGTGCAGCCACAGCTCGCGCTTGCCGAATCCGGCGACGAGGTCGCCCCACGCACGGCCCATCGTCCTTGACTGCGCGGCGGCATCGGTGAACGTCACTGCAGGGGCCTTTCTCGTCCGCTCGCTTCGCTCTCGGCCGGTGGCCTCCCGAACTTCTCCCGACGGCCCATGCGCCGCAACCCAAGCCATTCGATAAGTCCGCGAGGGTCACGCCGCGATATCAGGAAGTACCAGCCGAATCGCATCCACTCCTGGAACACCAGCTTGCGCATGCCCGGCTGTGACTGCAGGTAGCCGCGGTTGCGGTAGGTGAAGAATCGTTTTGCCGCGTCGTCGGGATACTGAGTGTGCATGCGCCCGCCGAGGATCGGCTTGAACTCGTCGCCGCCCTGCGGATGCAGGTACACCGCGTTCAGACAAGTGCCGAACGGCAAGCCCGTGCGCACCAACCGACGGTGCAGCTCGGTTTCATCGCCGCGCATGAACAGCCGCAGATCCGGAACGCCGACCGCCTCCAGCGTCGCCGCCCGAAACAGCGCACCGTTGAAGAGCGACGCGATCCCGGTCAGTAAATCCTCAGTGCCCGTGCGTAATTCACTGACACGACGTCGCCACACCAGCCCGCGGCGCAACGGGAACGCCAGCCGCGACGGATCATCCATGTCGCACACCATCGGCGACACCTCGGCCAACGCATGCTTCTGGGCGCACGCCAGTAGCGTCGCCAGCACATCCGGGTCGGCGGGCCGCCCATCGTCGTCGGCCAGCCAGACCCAATCGGCCCCCAACGCCAGCGCATGCAGGATGCCCAACGCGAAACCGCCTGCGCCACCGAGGTTTCGGCGCGAACCCAGATACGTTGACCGGATTGGCTGGCCGCTCACCAGATCGCGAACGCGAGTGTCGTTGTCGTTGTCCACGACCACGAGGTGATCGGGCGTACGCCCCTGGGCCGACAGCGCGTCCAGCGATTTCGCGAGTTCGTCGGGACGCCGGTGCGTGACCACGACGGCGTACACGGTTTGATGCTCTTCGCGCATGCGGCTCATCGCCGTCTCAGTCATCGGCAACCGTCGCAGGCCAGTCCGCGCTGGATTCCGATGTCGGCGA
>DATFCF010000449.1:0-6941 GCA_035253445.1 Mycobacterium sp. | reverse complement strand
TCGATCCATGTGAGCGCACCTCCAGGGGTCGCCGTGACTACAGACCCGTCGGGGCGAACCAGCCAAGTCCCACCACCAGGTCCGTGCAGCGAGATCCCGATCGGATCTGTCAGCCACTGCGGCGAGCTTCTCCGCAGCTGGTTGCTCAGAACGGCGAACATCCACTGCAGTACCACGGCCAGGCGGTTAGCGTCGGTGCCCGGGACCGGCCGGCCCGTTGCAGGTGCGAGGTCGTGACGCAGGTGGATGTGATGATCGAAAGTCATTGCGCCGCAGAGCAGCAACCCCAGCGGGAAACGGCCAAGCTCGGCCAGGGACATCGGAAGTTGCGCCAGGGGTGTGCGGCACACGGCCGCTGCCGCGGCAACGACCCTGCCACTCCACCGCGAATATTCGCTCAGCACCCGCTCGGGTGCCCACTCAGCCCGTTGATCGACGAACGTGTCGTTGGTGTTCTCGATATCACCGCTGCGCAACAGCTTGAGGACCGCTGGGGTGAACATGGCGTGGCACCCCGACCCGATATGGGCGACGACATCCTGCACCCGCCAGCCCTCAGCGCGACTTGCGGCCTGCCATTCATGGGCATCGAGTTCCTCGCAGAACCGCAACATCTGTAGTCGTTCCTGCCGCACCGCGGCGACTCCGTCCGGCGCGATCAACAGCGACCCTCTAGGTGAGGACGGCCGCAGGCAGTCGACATCAGCCGTGCATCTATAGACTTCATGCCTGCGCCAACCGCTTGTTATCACTTTGGAGCTCATCGGATCCGGACGTCGCGACGAGGTCATGAATGCTGACGCGCACCCGCACGCCGTTGAGGATGGACATCGCCGCCAACGGTTCCAGCGTGCCGGGTCCGCTGGCGGTCAGCGCATTGAAGTTCGCGCCTCCGGTGGCGTTGGATCGCTGCCAGCCTCCGTCGCCGTTGTGTCCCCACCCGTGGGGCAGGCAGACCGCGCCGGCGATGACCGAGTCCGTGATCGACAGCCGCGCCGTCACCGCACCGGTCGCGGACTCGATGCGTACAACGACTCCATCGGACAGCCCGTGACGCCGGGCATCATCGGGATGCATGAGCGCCGCGGGCGGATATGACCGCGGGTTGAGTCGGGGCGAGTTGTGCATCCAAGAGTTCAGCGACTTCAGCTCTCGTCGACCGAACAGCCTCAGCGGATACGTGTTCTGCTCATTCTCGGCGGCCTCATCGAGCAGACGCTGTGCGTCCGCGAGGATTTCGTCCGGCGCCAGGTTGACCTTCCCGTCCGCGCGCGTGACGACCTCGTCGAGCACGCCGGTCGGCACATGCTCAGCGGTGACCACGCCGCGCGGATGCGCGAGCAGTCGACGCCGGCTCAACCCGTGTCTACGAAGTCCGAACCTGTCACCAGCGGGCCCGGTCCGCAGCATCAGATCCAGCGCCATGCGCGGACGCAAAGCGCGTCCAACCCTGCCGAAGCGGCGGACCAGTGGAGTGGAGGAAGGCACCAGCCCGAGCTGAGCACTGATGTCACGGAAGATCATCCACTCCTCCCGCGCTTCGCCCCGGGGGGCGATCACCGCGTCGGTCCACTGCACGAACGCCCGATACTGATAGGGCTGCACGAAGGTGTTGACGTCTTCGCGCTCAAAGAACGTGGTGGCGGGCAGGATGTAGTCAGCTTTGCTGGATGTCTCGGTGACGTAGAAGTCGATGCAGACCATCAGATCGAGCCCGTCGAGAGCGGCCGCGAGCGCGGGACCGTTCGGCACGCTGAGCACGGGGTTGCCCGCCGTCACAATCAGTGCCCGGACCTGCCCTGGTCCCGGCGTCGCGATCTCCTCGGTCATTACGCCGGCAGGCATGATGCCTCCGACTTCGGGATAGCCGCCGATCCTGGTGTGATGTGTGGCGTAAGTGTCGAGGCCCTGTTTCTTCGCCATACCCCAGAAGTCGATCGGTGGCGACGGGAAAACGGATCCACCGGGACGGTCCAGGTTGCCGGTCACCACATTCAGCGCGTCGAGCAGGAAGTTGACCAGCGTCGCGTGGCTGCCCAGGCAGGCACCGACTCGCCCGTAGACCGCTGCGCGAGGCGCGGCGGCAAGATCACGGGCGAGTGCGCGCACGACATCTGCGGGCACACCTGATTGGGCCTCGGTGGTCTCGGGCGAGAACGGCTGCACCGCGGAGCGAAGTTGAGCTATGCCGGTCGCCACCGATTCGGCGATCTTGTCGTCCAGGCCGTCGGCGAAGATCACATGAAGGAGCGACAGAAGAAGCCACGCGTCACCGTCGGGTCGCACGGCGACATGTTCGAATCGCTCAGCCGTCTCGGTGCGTCGTGGGTCGACGACCACCACGCGCCCGCCACGTTCGACGATGGCCTGCATGTCTACCCGAATCAGACCGCCGGCCAACAGGGATCCGTGCGACACAAACGGATTGGCGCCCACCACTAGCAGGAAATCGGTGCGCGGCAGATCAGGGATCGGGATGGTGAACGGCGAGCCATACAGGAAATGCGACGCCACGAAACGGCTGTTCGTGTCCTGTGATCCGCTGGTGTAGAAGTGGGGGCTCCCCAGCGCGTCCAACATCCCTTTCGCCCACAGGAAATGGCCGACGTTGAAGGCTGCCGGATTGCCGAGGTACATGCCGACCGAATCGCCACCGTGCTCGGCGACAATGCCACGCAGTCTTGCGCCGATTTCGTCGAGGGCGGTGGCCCACGAGACGGGCTCGAAGCTGCCGGTCCGGGTGCGACGCAGGGGCCGCACCACTCGGTCGGGGTCGTCTTGAATCTCGTTGGCGGCCAGCCCTTTCGGACACGCGAATCCCCGCGTGATCGGATGTTCGCGGTCGGCCCGGATCTTGGTGATGGTGCCGCCGTCCACGCTGACCGTCAAACCACACAGCTGTTCACACAACCGGCAGAACGTCACCTTCTGTTCGACTGTCATCCTTCGGCTCCTATCGCGTTCACACCGGCGCGAGCTTCGCCAGTTCTGTCATCTGTCGCCGACTTTGTGCTGGGCATCGCGGATCAGCCGGATCGCCCGTAAACGGCGACGACAACTGTTCGGTCCAAACTGTTTTCGGACCAGACCCCGATCGCGGTGTTGGCGCAGTCCTGCATGATCGCGAGGTAGGCCGGGTTGTGATACCACTGGTTGATCAACTCGATTCCGCTGATGGCCACCGCAGGGTTGATGGCGACCGTTTCGGCGACGGTTCCGCTGAATCCCGCGGCCGCAGCCCGGTCTTGCGGTGTGGATCCGTCCGAGCCGATATCGCCGTCCAGTGCGCGGTTGTTGAGCACGTCGTTGGTGTGCCACTGGGCCGCCAACCGCAATTGCGGGTTGATTTGCAGATCCGTCGTACAGCCGGCCTGTTTCTGAACGGTGTAGACGTTGACTACGACGCCCTCGTTGAGACGGCGATTGTCGGCGCGCGCCACCGGTGCACCGATGACAATGCAGACCAGCGTGATCGCGCCGATGCCGGCAAACAGCCTGCGGCCCATCGTTGTTCGTCTGGGTGTCGCGACTGAGGTCGTTGTCATGGCGTGCCTCCGGACGGTTGGGTTGCTGAGTTGCGGAGAGGCAAGATCAATACCGGGGATGGTTCGGCGATTCCGCCGACGGTTGGTCCTACCGTCGTCAGCAGCCCCACCGTGGCCGGCTGTAATCCGTTGTTTCATCACGTGACGCGCCATCACACTGGGTCAAATGCAGAGATGAGCCACCGGTCGCCGACATTGTCGAGGGTGACCCTCACGGCCGACGCAGAATCGGTCGGTGCGTTTGTTCCGACGATTGTGGTCTGGTTGACGAACACCAGCACGATGGCGCGGGTGGCGTCGGCGGTCACCGACGCCGCAGCTCGGACGCTGGCGACCGCCGAGATGTTTTTCTGCTTGGCGCCGGGGATGACAACATCGTTCGCCAACGACGAGTATGCGTCGCGAAACTGGCCCGTCAAGCGCTCGCGAGCCGCCCCGAGGTCTTTTTCCACGCTGTCGGGCTGGTACGACAACAGCGCGACGGTGCCGTCTTTGGCAGCCTGAACAGACTCGACACGAGCGATCTGCGAGTCGCGCAGGGAACCGTCTTGCCACTTGAGGTAACCAGCGGCCAGTGCCAACATGAGCGCCAGAACGGGCAGGACGCCGAATGCAAACGCCGACGTCAATCGCCTGGTTGTCCGGGGCCCGCTGGTCTCGGGCCCATCACCGCTGATGGATGCGTCCCCGTGGCCGTCGGTCTCCCCGGATTCCGCCTCACCGTCCGAAGCTCGGTATGCCACCGCCTCGGTCTCCACGGAGTCGACACGTTCGGCGGCCGCCTCGTCGTCGACCAGATCAATCTTGCTCGGCATCATCCACTCACTTCGGTTGCTACTCAGCGTGTTTCGATTCAGGGCACGAACTGCACATCGGAGACCTTCGCCGCGCCACCGTGCGCATCGATGGTGATCCGCATGCGCCACGCCTTCGCCTCCTCACCCCCCGCTGCGCCGGCGGTCTTCACTGCTACTGAAACCAGGACCTGTGCCTGCTCACCGTCGACACTTTCCACGCCCGCCTCGGTGACGGTGCCCTCGGAGCTGGTCTGCCCCTGCTTGACCACATCAATGAAGGGCTGTGCGCGTTTCTGGAAATCGTCGTGGAACGCGCCCACGGAGGAGTCGAGAATCCGGCGGATGTTGTCATCGACGCTGCGGTAGCTGATGGTGGTCAGGTCGATCGCTCCCTGGCGACCGGCCTCGAGGAACATCGATCGTCGGATTTCGTCCTGGTGCCTCTGGTGTGCGCCCCATCCCAGCCAGCCCCCCAGGCACGTAATGGCGATTATGCAGGCGAGGCTGACAACAATTGCCCCACGCACCGTTGTCTGCCCGGAGCGCTTGCGCGCGCGGCGCCGCGGCTCTTCGAGGTCCTGCGATGACATCGAGACGTCCTGGTGGTCGTCGCCATCCTTTGAATCGGTGGTCCGCGATGCCGCCTCGGGGGTGCACTTCGCCTCTGGATTCACTGCGCCTTCTACCAAAATTCCCCTCCCTCAAGGTATCCGGCGGTGATCACAGGGGCGTGCCTAACCGTCCTCGGGTGCATCGTCGACGGCGGCGGACTCATCACTAAAGGCAACGGAGCAGGCGCGCCGGCATCTCGGCTACACCAGCCGACGAGACGCCGAGCAGCGTTCTGCATCACCTTCGCGTCCCCATTGCGTCGTAGGTCACATCTAGTCGACATTAACATAATGCGTTTTACGAAGTAAGGGGGTGGCTGACGAGACGGCTCCGTCAGCTGGTCGGACCATAGTTTCGGTTATGAAGCCGCGCGAGATGCCGTCATCCGCCACTGACGACGATCACGTGGCGGTCAATTGATCCAGGGCATGGACGGCATTGATGTCGACGGCGGTCGCGATGGCCCGTTCCACCAGGGTCAAGCAGAGATCCCTGGCACGGTGCGGCAAATCTGACCAACCCATCATCGCCGCCAAGGGGTAGATGATCTGCATGAGCGTGGCCAAACGGTACTGCTGCCAGAGCACTTCGTCGTCGAGCGTCGGCACGCCGTGATCAACCAAGGCCTTCTGGTACACATCCAGCAGTCTCTGGTCCTGGCCGCGCCGGTCCTCGGTTCGTAGGCCTTGCGATATCAAATAGGCAATGTCGGTCATGCCCGCCCCCCACCGCGCGAGCTGGTAGTCGACGATGGTCGGCACACCCGCATCGTCGAAGAACAAGTTGTCTGCCCGCAGATCGCCGTGCACCAGGACCCTTGGTTGCGCCAGAGCTTCGAGCAGGCACGGTAGCGCCGCCGAGAGTCGTGCGTTCAGGCCATCGAGAGCAGGCGGAAGGGGGTGGCGGGCGTTCGCCAAATAGGTGTCCCAGCCCACCGAAAAGGCGATCGGGGGCAAGGCTTGCAGGAGCGGATCGTCTTCAGCCGGGAACGACAATCCCTCGAGCAACGCCCTACCCGGCCCCATCGACCAGGCATGCAGACCCGCGACCTCCTCGATGACTCGCTCGGCGCGTTCGATGGACAATCCCTCCAGATGATCTGCGGCGTCGAAGTTCTGAAGATCTTCGAGAACCAACACGAACGATCCGGGTTCCTCTCCGCGGTTGGCGAAGTACGAATACGGCGCGCGCAACGGGACGGCGGGCGCCACCGCTTGGTAGTAGTCGATCTCGCGCGAGTACATTCCGGTTCCAACGCCCAGTTGCCTGTATTGCTCTGCGTCACTGGGTAGTTTGATGATCACTGACGACGGACCGGCACCCGAGATCGTGAGATGCGACCGGTAAAGGTTAGAGGTGAAACCGCTGCCCAAGGCGATGCGCTCATGCTCAGCGGCGGCCACTTTGCCGTCTGGCGTGCACGCTCCCACGGTCCGCAACACCTCTGTGAGCCATTCCGGGCTGATCGCGTCAATGCGTGTCGGAACTACTGCCTCGGTAGCACTCACAGTGTCTCCTCAATTTGGCCGGGCGTTGATCTGATCTGACTCTCAATCGACGGCAGGCGGTCCGCTGCGGTCATGTAGCGGTAGGTCGGGGCGACTTTCGAAGTGTCTCCCGTCACAATCAGCGCCACCTATGCTGCATCCCACCCAATATCTGGCACCGTAACATAATTTGATTTACGTTCATCGGTGGTGGTCGATCAAACATGTGGCCACTTAATTCGAACGCAAACCACCGTCCGCGCACGTTCAAGGAGTCTTTGTGAGCACATCAGTCCGGTCTGCCCGTGAGGTCGTCGAGCTCTACAACTACTCCGTGTGGAACGACAGGAACTTCGATCTCCTCGACGAACTCCTGGCCGATCAGATCGTCCGGCATGGTGTCGGCGATGTCGTGACGCTTACCAAGGAGCAGGCCCTAAAGAGAGTCGAAGATTTCTGGAAATCAGTGGCCGCAGTGTCATTCACACTGCCCGTGATGA
>DATFCF010000448.1:0-6587 GCA_035253445.1 Mycobacterium sp. | reverse complement strand
GGATCACCACCCGATCGCCGGGACCCAGTTCGGGGATTACCGTGCGGGCCACGTGACGGAGGCGACGAGCGACGCGGTGCCGCTGCACCGCGCTGCCAACCGATTTCGACACCACGAGGCCGATCCTCGGTCCGCCGTCCGCGGCCGCTTCATCGGAGTGCAACGCATGCACGACGAGGTCGGGCTGCACCGCCCGCACCCCTTGGCTGACCGTGGCACCGAACTCCGTCGACCGCGTCATCCGGTACTGCGCCGGAAGCACCGCGCTAGATCCTGCGTCGGATCACGCAGTCAGTGAACGACGGCCCTTGGCACGCCGATTGGACACGATCGCCCGGCCGGCCCGGGTGCGCATCCGCAGCCGGAACCCGTGCACGCGTGCACGCCGACGGTTGTTGGGCTGAAAAGTCCGCTTGCCCTTGGCCACGGCTGTCTCTCCTCGTTGCGTATGGCATCCGCAATCCCACCCGATGAACACTCATGCCGGTGGGGACGCGGTTGCCGTTGGTAAGCTCGTCCGTCTCGCTTGCTAGCCGGCGCGGTCTACCAGTCGCTCCTGGGTCGCAGCCGTATCGCCACTTGCGGGCGACTGTTCGAGGGTACTGACGAGATTTCGCTGGGTCAAACCTAGTCGGCACCTGCCACAGCCGCCGTCAGACGGTTTACAGCTGCCACAGCCGTCACGCCGTTTCGAGACCCGCCGAGGAACCCCGAAGCAATGTTGCAGAACGGTTGGCACTCGGACAGAAAACTGTTAGCTTCTGCCAATGCCGATTCGATAACGAAACGGCGACAGACAACGAAGTGAGGATGCCCACTCAGTCGCGAGCCCACAGAACGCACCACCCCTGTGACGAGCCCCGGCCCGCGGCGTCCTCGCCGGCAGACAACAGAGCGACGACGGCTGTCTTGTCTCTCCACAACCTGTGGATAACTATGTGGACAGTTCGTCATCGTTCATTTGGTCGTCTCTGGATCGGCCTCAAGGGGGTTCTCGTCATTGACAGCTGACCCCGACCCACCTTTCGTCGCCGTGTGGAACAACGTCGTTGCCGAACTCAACGGTGACGCGCACCCTTCCGGGGCTGTCAACGGCGACGCCAACCTCCCCACCCTTACGCCCCAGCAAAGAGCCTGGTTAAAGCTGGTCAAGCCGCTTGTCATCACCGAGGGATTTGCCCTGTTGTCGGTGCCGACGCCGTTTGTTCAGAACGAGATCGAACGACACCTGCGCGAACCAATCATCTCCGCACTCAGCCGTCAATTGGGTCAGCGCGTCGAGCTCGGTGTCCGCATCGCTGCCCCCAGCTCGGAAGAATCCGACGAAGGGCTCAACGGCCTCGCCGCCGCGAACTCTGCGGCCGAGCCGGATGAAGTCGATGAAGACTCCGAAGCCCTCGCCAGTGCCGAGGAAACTTGGCCGACGTACTTCGCCAATCGGCCCAAGAACCCGGCAGCCGGCGACTCCACCGCCGTCAATTTGAACCGCCGCTACACCTTCGACACCTTCGTCATCGGCGCCTCGAATCGGTTCGCTCACGCCGCGACGCTCGCGATTGCTGAGGCACCCGCGCGTGCCTACAACCCCCTCTTCATCTGGGGCGAATCCGGTCTCGGAAAAACACACCTGCTGCACGCCGCCGGGAACTACGCTCAGCGCCTCTTTCCCGGCATGCGCGTCAAGTACGTCTCGACCGAAGAGTTCACCAACGACTTCATCAACTCGCTGCGCGACGACCGCAAAGCGTCGTTCAAGCGCAGCTACCGCGACATCGACGTGCTGCTCGTCGACGACATCCAGTTCATCGAGGGCAAGGAAGGTATCCAGGAAGAGTTCTTCCACACCTTCAACACGTTGCATAACGCGAACAAGCAGATCGTCATCTCCTCGGACCGGCCGCCGAAACAGCTGGCGACGCTCGAAGACCGGTTGCGCACCAGGTTCGAATGGGGCTTGATCACCGACGTTCAGCCCCCCGAACTGGAAACCCGGATCGCGATTCTGCGCAAAAAGGCCCAGATGGATCGCCTCGACGTCCCCGGTGACGTGCTCGAGCTCATCGCCAGCAGCATCGAACGCAACATCCGCGAACTCGAGGGTGCACTGATCCGCGTCACCGCCTTCGCGTCCCTGAACAAGACGCCGATCGACAAGTCGCTGGCCGAGATTGTGCTGCGTGACCTGATCTCCGATGCGAGCACCATGCAGATCAGCACGGCGGCGATCATGGCGGCCACCGCCGAGTACTTCGAAACCAGCGTGGAAGAACTACGCGGACCCGGCAAGACCCGCGCCCTGGCCCAGTCCCGCCAGATCGCCATGTACCTCTGCCGAGAGCTCACCGATCTGTCACTGCCCAAGATCGGCCAGGCCTTCGGACGTGATCACACCACCGTCATGTACGCCGAGAAGAAGATTCGCGGCGAGATGGCCGAACGTCGCGAAGTCTTCGATCACGTCAAAGAACTCACCACCCGAATCCGGCAGCGCTCCAAGCGCTGAACGCGGTTCGCGTAACTGTCTTGCGACCCGGCATCGGGCCGCGCTCTCCCCTATCTCGTGCTGGCGACGCCATATCCGGTGACTCTCGACGACAAAAGTTCAAAAAACTTTGGCACCGCCGGCATCACAAGTCACACCGTCCGGGTGTGAAAACAGATGTGGACAACTTGGGATCAACCGGCGGATGACTCGGCGCTTCTTACACAATCTCTGCCCCGTCCACAGCTCCGACCGCCGCCCGCATCAACCATCCACAATCCGCTCACATCCGGACACGCATGCCACGCAGGACTGACACCCGTTCATCCACAACATCCACAGGCCCTATTACTGTTGCTCGTATATCTCTGAAGTTTCTTCCTAGAAGAAGCGGCTTGGGGACATATCGGACGGCTCGGTGTGGAGTCGGCTCACAACCGTCGATGTCAGGCCCATCGATTAGCTTTCAAGTTGAGGCGGAAAGCTCTACGGTGGTTCATCGACAGCCGTTACGGTCGTCCCAACGCATCGCCGAGACGCGTGGTGTGACACCGGGAAACCGCTGGTTAGACCTTATTGTGGTGTTGATCGAAGGGACGCTATGGACGTGGCGACGACAACAGTTGGTCTCACCGATTTGAAATTCCGCCTAGTACGCGAAGACTTCGCCGACGCCGTCGCCTGGGTCGCCCGGAATCTGCCGTCTCGACCCACGGTTCCCGTGCTGGCCGGCGTGTTGTTGACCGGTTCCGACGACGGGCTGACCATCTCCGGATTCGACTACGAAGTGTCGGCTGAGGTACAGGTCGCGGCCGAAATCGCTTCTCCAGGAAGCGTTTTGGTGTCGGGGCGGCTGTTGTCCGACATCACGCGGGCGTTGCCCGCCAAGCCTGTCGACGTCAGCGTCGAGGGCACCCGGGTGTCGTTGACGTGCGGCAGCGCACGGTTCTCGTTGCCGACGTTGGCAGTGGAGGACTACCCCGCGCTACCCACCCTTCCTGACGACACAGGCGTCATTTCCTCGGAGTTGTTCGCCGAGGCGATCGGGCAGGTGGCGGTCGCCGCCGGCCGAGATGACACCTTGCCGATGTTGACCGGTATTCGGGTTGAAATTTCCGGTGAGAAGGTCGTTTTGGCAGCAACCGACCGGTTCCGGTTGGCCGTTCGTGAGCTGACCTGGTCCACCGAATCGGCAGATATCGAAGCGGCGGTGCTGGTGCCGGCCAAAACTCTGGCCGAGGCAGCCAAGGCCGGTGCCGATGGTGCCGACGTGCACTTGTCATTGGGTGCCGGAGCGGCCGTCGGCAAGGAAGGCTTGCTGGGCATCCGCAGCGAGGGCAAGCGCAGCACCACGCGCCTGCTCGACGCGGAGTTCCCGAAGTTCCGCCAGTTGCTGCCCGCCGAACACACCGCAATCGCGACCATCGGGGTCGCCGAGCTCACCGAGGCCATCAAACGTGTGGCCTTGGTGGCTGACCGCGGCGCACAGGTGCGGATGGAATTCGCCGACGACTCGCTTCGGCTGTCCGCCGGCGCCGACGACGTCGGCCGTGCCGAAGAGGATCTTCCCGTCGCGTTCTCGGGTGAGCCATTGACGATTGCGTTCAATCCGACCTATCTCACAGACGGTTTGGGGTCGCTGCACTCGGATCGCGTGACGTTTGGTTTCACGACACCCAGCCGTCCCGCGGTGTTGCGGCCGGCTGGTGAGAATGATGGAGACGTCGGCGCGGCGGGGCCGTTCCCCGCTGCTCAAACCGATTACGTCTACCTGCTGATGCCGGTGCGGCTTCCGGGCTGACCGGCCCTACGCCACGAAAGAGGCGCACATGCAATTGGGGTTGGTCGGCCTGGGCAAGATGGGCTTCAACATGCGCGAGCGGTTGCGCGAGGGTGGGCACGAAGTCATCGGCTTCGACCCGCGGCCAGAAGTCACAGATGTGCCGACGCTCGCCGCACTGGCGGAGGCACTCACCGCGCCGCGGGTGGTTTGGGTGATGGTGCCGTCCGGGCCCATAACGCACGAAACCGTCGTCTCACTTGCCGCGGAACTCAGCCCGGGTGACATGGTCATCGACGGCGGAAACTCCCGCTACTCCGAGGATGGCCCGCACGCAAAACTGTTGGGCGACAAGGGAATCAAGTTCATCGACGCGGGCGTGTCCGGTGGCGTTTGGGGACTCAAGGAAGGTTACGGCCTGATGGTCGGCGGCAGCGATGCCGACGTGAAGCAGGCAATGCCGATCTTCGACACCCTACGTCCGCCAGGTCCACGGGAGGATGGATTCGTTCACGCCGGGCCGGTCGGCGCGGGTCATTACGCCAAAATGGTGCACAACGGCATCGAGTACGGGCTGATGATGGCCTACGCCGAGGGCTACGAATTGCTCGCGGCCGAGGAGTTGATCACCGACACCCAGGCTGTCATTCAGGCCTGGAGCAACGGCACGGTGGTCCGGTCATGGTTGCAGCAGCTGCTTGCCAAGGCGTTGAAGGAAGATCCGAAATTCGTCGATATCAGTGGGTACACCGAGGATTCCGGCGAAGGCCGGTGGACGGTCGAGGAGGCCATCAGCCACCGGGTACCCATGCCCGTGATCGCCGCATCGTTGTTCGCGCGGTTCGCATCGCGCCAGGACGACTCCCCTGCGATGAAGGCCGTGTCGGCGTTGCGCAACCAGTTCGGCGGGCACGCGGTCAAGCGGGTCAGCGAGTCCGGATAGGTGTTCGTCCGCCACCTCGGGTTGACCGAATTCCGATCGTGGCCGAGGGTCGAGCTTGACCTCGAGCCCGGCAGGACGGTGTTCGTCGGCCCGAATGGCTTTGGTAAGACGAATCTGGTTGAGGCGCTGTGGTATTCGGCGACCCTCGGTTCACATCGGGTGGCGACGGACGCGTCGCTGATCCGGGTCGGCGCGGAGCGCGCGGTGGTGTCGACGATCGTTGTCAACGAGGGACGCGAACTGGCGATCGACATCGAGGTCAACCCCGGACGGGCGAACAAGGCGAGGCTGAACCGCTCCCCTGTGCGCGCCGCCCGGGAGATTCTGGGCGTGCTGCGCGCCGTCTTGTTCGCCCCGGAAGATCTGGCGCTGGTCCGTGGCGATCCCGGTGAACGGCGCCGGTATATGGACGAACTCGCAACGACGAGACGACCCCGCATCGCGGCGGTGCGTGCGGACTACGACCGCGTGGTCCGGCAGCGCACGGCATTGTTGAAGACTGCATCGGCAGGCCGGCACCGCGGTGATCGCGGTGTCCTGGACACGCTCGATGTATGGGACGGCCATCTCGCCGCCCACGGCGCGCAGTTGATCGCCGCGAGGGTCGAGCTGGTCAATCAACTGGCTCCCGAGGTCGAGAAGGCCTATCAATTGTTGGCCCCGGCATCGCGACCGGCGTCGATCCGCTACCGCAGTGGTGTCGACATGATCGAGAACGAGGCGGCCGCGGGCACCGAGAGCGTCGAGCTTTTCGAGGCCGCGCTCCTCGATGCTTTGGCGCGCCGACGCGACGCTGAGCTGGAACGCGGCGTCTGTCTGGTGGGTCCGCATCGTGACGATCTCGAATTGCGGCTCGGCGACCAGGTCGCGAAAGGCTTTGCCAGCCATGGAGAATCGTGGTCGATGGCGTTGGCGCTGCGACTGGCCGCCTACGAATTGTTGCGCGCCGACGGAAGCGATCCGGTGCTGCTGCTCGACGATGTGTTCGCCGAGTTGGACAACGCGCGCCGACAGGCCCTGGCCAATGTCGCGACGTCCGCAGAACAGGTCTTGGTGACTGCGGCCGTCAGCGAGGACATTCCGCCCGACTGGGATGCCCGAAGAATTGAGATCACCATGCGCGACGACGATTCCGGCCGCATCTCGGAAGTGAAGCAATGACGGACCACAACCCCGAAACCAGCCCGCCTGAGCACCTGGCCGGTCTGAAGGGCATGGACTTGGTGCGCCGCACCCTTGAAGAGGCGCGCGGCGCGGCGCGGGTGCAGGGAAAGGATGTCGGCCGCGGCCGCAGCTCCCCGTCACGGCGGGTCGCCGGTACAAGCCGGCGGCGCTGGTCGGGGCCGGGCCCGGATTCACGCGATCCACAGACGCTGGGATCG
>DATFCF010000447.1:0-2490 GCA_035253445.1 Mycobacterium sp. | reverse complement strand
GACTCCTCGATCAGGGTCATGTAGTTGCGCATCATCGCGTCGACGTCCTCGGCCCGCTTGCCGAGCTTGGCGATGAGCGCTTCGAGCACGTCCTCGCGACTGTGCAGGACCCGTTCTATATCGGTGTTGAAGCGGTTGACCGACCTCTCGACCAATAGGCTGACGTCCTCCAGCCGTTCCGAGAGCTTGGTGCCGGTGACCTCGAGCTTTCCGGTGAGCTGCATGCTGACCGATTCCAGCCGTTCGTCGAGCATGGTTGCCGACTGGCCCAGCTGTTCGGCGAAGAACCGGTTGCTGCTCTCGACATGCTTGGCGAACTTCTCTCCGGCCTCGTCGATGCGACGTGCCGAGGACTCGCTGTTGACAAGCAGGTTGTGCGTCGCCTCGGTGAGCGCGCTGACGAAGGCACTGTTCGTCGTATCGAGTCGAACCGTGAAGGAGTCCGCTGCGTCCTCGAGCTTGCCAACCAGGATTCCCGTGGTCTGCTGAAAACGGCCGGTGATGTCGAGCGTGCTTGCCCCGAGACCTTCGGTGAAGGCCGACGTGGCCTTGCCGAGCTCGGTGAAGATGTTGGCGCTTGCCGCGTCGAGAATCTGCGCGAATTGCGATTGCGATCCCGAGATCTTGTCGTCGAGCGACGACGAAATGCGGTCCATCACGTCGCCGAAGCTGGCCGAAGTGACCTCCATCCGACCGGTGATGTCGGTGGTGACACGTTCCAGAAGCTCGGTTGCGACGTCGAACCGCTCACCCAGATTGCGTGCCGTCGTGTCTATGCGGATGAACATGTTGTTGCCGGCATGCTCGAGCTTCTGGGCCACTTCGTTCGACGTGGCCTCGAGGCGCGAGAAGATGAGGTTGTTCTCGCGATCGACGTGGCTGAACAGGCGACTGGTCGTTTCGTCGAGACGGCCGGTAAGCGTGGTCGAGGCCTCGTCGAGCTGTTCGGTGACCCGCTGTCCGGTCGTTGCCAGCTGGTCGGTCATCTGCGTCGAGACTTCCTCGATCTTGCCGAACAGCTGATTGGTTGCCTCCTCGAGCCGGTTCGTCATCGCGCTCGAGCTTTCCTCCATGTAGTTGAAGAGCTCGCTGCGCGCCCGGGCGACGTTCTGCACGAAGTCTCCGGACGTCGACAGCAGGCGCTCGGCAAGACTGTCGCCCGAGATCTGGATCTGCTCGGAAACTTCGCGGCCCGACCGTTCCACCATCTGCGCGACGGCCGTGGCGGTATCCCTGACCTGCTCGTTGACCCCACTTCCGGTCGACTGCAGGAGCGCGGCGAACTGCTGGCTCGTCGACTGCAATTGCGTGTTGAGCGAATTGCTGAGCTGGTCGACGGATTGCTGCGCCTCGGCGTGCAGCGACGAAAGCTCGGCCACGCTCTGCCTGAGCGACTCGACGATGCTTGTCTCCATCGCCTTGACCGATTGGCTGAAGTTCGTGCTTTCGAGGTTCATGTTGCCGCTGGTCTGCGCCAACGTCTCGACCTGGTTGTTGATATGGTCCGAGAAACCCTGCACTTCCGAGAGGAGCACCGACGACATCTGTTCCATGCGCGCCGTCTGGCTGCTGATCTGATCCCCCACCAGGGCTGCACGTGCCGCGACCTCGTCGATCGTGTGGGCGAGCTCCGTGGTTGATGTCTTCAATCCCTGTTCGAGGGCGGCCAGCGTGCTTTGGGCGGCGTTGATGATGCCGTCGAGGTGCTGGGTGTTCTCCTCCAGCCGGCCGAGCAGGGGGGTCGCTTCCGCGCCGATGACGAAGCCCGCCTGATGCAGCGCCTCGCGCTGGGCCTCGAGCCCGGCGATGAGATTGCGGATTCGCTCCTCGTTGCCGCCGAATGCCCGTTCGATGGCCGCCATCTCCTTGTGCACCAGCTCTTCGAGCTGCGTCGCTCTCTGGACGGCCTGTTCGACACCGCCCACAAGAAGGTTGACCTCTTCGCGCACGGTTTGGGCGACCGACGACAGGCTTTCGGCCGCGATGTCCTGGGGCCGCACGAGTCTCATGGCTGTCTGCATGAGCGCCTCGGAGACATGGCGAAGCTGCTGGGCGCGATAGAGCAGGTAGGCGGACGTCCAGGCAAGGCCGATAGGCAGGAAGATCACCATCGACGCCGTCATCAGCTGCGGCAGGTTGTTGGTGGCCAGGAGATTGCCCTGGCTGAACAGGATCGGACCGTAGATCGCCATGCATGCGAAGATCCAGACCAGCGATACGGCGAACGCGACCCAGAATGGCGTCGCCGAAGGTCGACGCTTGATGTTGGTGATGGCTTCTGCGGCGGCCGGCTCGTTTTCATTGGCGGGCGTCCCGCGCACCGGAAGTCGAGGCGGCTGTGCCACCGCCTCCTCGTGATGACGGTCCGGATCGCGCCTGGTCGCGCGCCGCATGCGTCGAGGATCACCCGTGTTCGTTGCCATTCAATCCACCCCGTCCATCCCTTCAATGAGTTGAAGGGAACCTCCCGCCCCGTGGAAGGTCAATGTC
>DATFCF010000446.1:0-5599 GCA_035253445.1 Mycobacterium sp. | reverse complement strand
GCTACTACCAAGCTGTCGATGCGCCTGCGTTCCGGAATTTGGAGCGGCGCCGCGGAGCGGTCCAGGCGGTCGCGCGATGATGGAGTTTGCCTACGTCACCGGCCGGGCGGTGTGGATCGCGCCCGAGCACATCGTGTCGGTGATCTCCCACAACGCTATCGAAGCTGCGGTGATCACCGCCGACGGTCCTGTGGCGTTGATTCAAACCGTCAACGGCGAGCAGTACGCGGTGAAGGGTGAAGCCGCCGATATCGCCAGCGATATCAGGTACCGGAAAGGATGGGGCGGATGAGTCACAATCGGATACCGTCGGCGGTCGACACCGCCTGGCTGGACAGCATCGCACGAGCCTTCCAATCCCTCGACGCGGCCAGTGAGGCGATCAGTGACCTGGACTGGACGGTGCGCAAGTACTGCGACGAAGACAACGACACCTACCACGGCGACATCGACCGCGACCTGTACGCGTTCGGGGTGCAGTACCGTATCACCGCGCTGCGCACCCGCACCGCCCACCTGCGTGGGCTGGTGCATGAGGCCTGCGAGCAGGGTTACAAGGTGGGCATCGTCAGATCCCAGATCGACACGGTCACCGAGGCCGCTAAAGACACCCATGAGCGGGTGCGGGTGATCGTCGACGGCTGGATCGCGGGGTTCAACCGGGAAGATTTCGACGAGGAGCGGGTGGCGGCGATCATCGCTGTGGCTGTTCGCGGTGATCGTGATCGTCGTCGCTGTCAGCAAGGTGGCCCAATGATGCGGCAGAAACAACTGTCCGAGCTGGCTGTGGGGGATGTGATCGTCGACGCGCAGCGTCAGCGGCACATCGTCACCGAGCTGGAACCGTTCATCGACGACGACGGCGATGCTGGGGTGCGGATCTTCACCGACAAGGATCCGGTCGGTCGCGAGGTCGTTCCGGTGCCTGGTGGTGAGCCGGTGCTGTTCAACGTGGAGGAACGCGCATGAAGGTGTATGTCGCGATCGTCGAGCTCAAGTACGACGTGCTGGCTGTCGCCTATTCGAAGTCGGAGGCGGTCCAGTTGGCGTGCCTCAAAGCGTTCGACTTCCTCAAGAAAGCAGGGGCGATCACCGACGAAACCGATACGCCGGAAAAGGTGCGGGCGTGGTTCGGGGTGACCGTCACCGGCTGCGAGGTTGGGCAGGCAGCGATGGTGGGCGATGTCTAGGCCGCTGCTGCTTGACCTGTTCTGCGGCGCTGGCGGCGCGGCGATGGGTTATCACCGGGCAGGGTTCGACGTGATCGGTGTCGATGTGGCGCCGCAGCCGCACTATCCGTTTACGTTCATACAGGCCGACGCGTTGGATGTGCTGGAAAACGGTGAGGCGTCGGCGCCGTACCGGGAGGGTCGGCAGATGTGCGAGGTGGTCGCGGTGCATGCGTCGCCACCCTGCCAACAGTTCACCGCTTACCGGCGTAAAGGTCACGGCGTCGGTGACGGATACGCCAACCTAATTCCTGCCATCCGTAAGCTGCTGTTGGCCGCGGGACTGCCGTACGTGATTGAGAACGTCGAACAAGCCAGGTCCGAGCTGCGGGATCCAGTGAAGCTGTGCGGCAGCATGTTCGGGCTCGACGTGCAACGGCACCGGTTATTCGAATCCAACGTGCGCATCGATCAGCCCCGCTGTGATCATTCCGTTTGGGCGCCGCGTTTCCCACCCGCCACCAACCGTGCCAATCAGCGTAAAACTGTCGAAGTAGGCGTGTGGCGGATCCCGCTGCATATCCAATCAGCAGCGATGGGCATCGACTGGATGACGCGCGAAGAACTCTCGCAGGCGATCCCCCCGGCTTACACCGGTCATGTTGGCCGCCAACTGCTGAAGGAGTTACTGTGAAACCCCTGTTACTTGACCTGTTCTGCGGGGCCGGCGGTGCTGCGGTCGGCTATCACCGGGCAGGTTTCGACGTAGTCGGTGTCGACATTGCGCCGCAGCCGCACTATCCGTTCAGATTTCTACAGGCCGACGCGCTGGACGCTCTGCGATACCTGTGGCACCTGGATACACCGCTGCCACAAGCGATTCACGCCTCCCCGCCGTGCCAGCGCCACAGCGCCCCCAACAAGGGCACCAACCGCGCCGTCGTCGACGGCAAACACCCCGACCTGATCGGACCCACCCGCGAGCTGCTCAACGCCACCAGGCTGCCGTACGTCATCGAGAACGTGCTCACCGCGCCGCTGCGTAACCCTGTGCGGCTGTGCGGGGAAATGTTTGGGCTGAACGTGATCCGGCACCGCCTGTTCGAAACGAACTGGCCGCTGACGGTGCCGCCGCACCCGAAGCACCGCGGCCGGGTCACCGGCTGGCGCCACGGGGTGCGCTACGACGGCCCGTATGTCGCCGTGTACGGCACCGGCGGCGGCAAAGGATCCCTCGAAGAGTGGCAGGCCGGCATGGGGATCGATTGGATGCCCAGCAAGCGGGAGATCGCCGAGGCGATCCCGCCCGCCTACACCGAGCACATAGGCGGACAGCTCATGGCGCACCTTGGGATGGTCGTCGACCATGAATTCCGGCCGTACTGCGACGCCCCGGAGTACTGCGTCGCCGAAGTGCAAAACGGTGACACCTGCAACCGCCCCCCCGGACAGCATTTAGGAGCCCGCCCGTGATCAAGACTGGCAGCGTCGTCGAACTCATCGACGAAGACAACACCCCCATGGCCGGATACCGCTACAAAGTGCTGGCCCGCTACACCGAGCGCGGACAGAAACGCTGCGAGCTGCAGCAAATCAACGACGACACCGGAAACCTGATCGGCGTCGTGTTCTGGGCACCCCTCGACGACGTCAGGAAAGCCCGCTGATGCCGTTCCTACTGGACCTGTACTGCGGCGCCGGCGGCGCCGCCCGCGGCTACTCGCAGGCCGGTTGGGATGTGATCGGTGTCGACAACCAGCCGCAACCCAACTACCCGTTCGTCATGATCCAGGGCGACGCGGTCGAATACCTGCGCAACCTGCTGAAGTGGCTGGCGGTGCGGTCGTCGCCGTTCGCCGCGGTCCATGCCTCGCCGCCGTGCCAGAGGTGGTCGAAGATGTCGGCGTGCCGGCCCAGGCTGCGTGACGAATACCCGGACCTGATCGGGCCGACCCGCGAGCTGCTTGAGCGGACCGGGCTGCCATATGTGATCGAGAACGTGCCCGGTGCGCCGCTGCGGGATCCGGCGGTGCTGTGCGCGACGATGTTCGGCCGCGAGGAGCTGTTCCGGCATCGCCTGTTCGAAACGAACTGGCCGCTGATCGTGCCTGAGCATTTACCACATCTTTTGCCGTCGTCGCGGGCTGGTCATTGGCGGCCGGGTACGGCGATGTCGATCAGCGGGCACATCGCGCCGGTCGCGAAGGCGCGTGAGCTGATGGCGATCGATTGGACGACGCGGGACGAGCTCGCTGAGGCGATCCCCCCGTACTACAGCGAATTTGTCGGGTTGCAGTTGTTGGCTGCGGTGGAAAGGGGTGCGGCGTGAGCGCTATGTCTGACGCGGATCTGGTACTGAGGGAATATGACGCGACGCGGCGGAACTTGGTGAGATCCACCGGCGGTTTGACGGGCTACCTGGAAGCGGTGGAGAACTTCATAAAAGCCGCCGACGCGGCCGTCAAAGTGCTTCGCGAAACGGTAATGGGGGAGTGATGGCCACAGTTGAGCAGATCGTATCGGTGCTCGACGGCGCCGCCACCATCGACGAAGCCGTCAAACGGCTGCAGATGGTGGGCCTGTCGGTGACCGAGGTGACCGAGGTGGGTTTCGTTGTGGGCGCTGTGGTCGATGTTGTGTACACCGGCGGCTCGATGCTGGCTGGGCCGCGGTGGACTGCATGGTTGAAGTCGGACCCTGTCAAGACGCGGCAGACCGTCAAAGCTGGAAGAAGGTTGACCCGTGGACCTGTTGCCGAAGAAGCTGCTGGAGAAGATCGACCGATCCCTGAGTAGGACCGAGGCGGCCTGCGAGGATCTCGCTGAGATCAAGCCGCTGCTGGAGCGGATCGCGACGGCCACCGAGGCCATAGCGTACAATGCCGGTATAAACCTCGAGAAGGAAACACCCCCACATGACCGCCTCCACCTACGCGCTGCTCACTGACCCGTCCGACCCGCGGCACGGCACCGTCAACAGCTACCGTAACCACGGCTGCCGCTGCCAGGCCTGCACAGCCGCCAACGCCGCGGACCAGATGGTGCGGCGCGACCAACGCCAAAGCCGGCGGGTGCCTGAGGCGGTGCACGGTACGGAGAACGGGTACAGCAACTACCGCTGCCGCTGCCAGTTGTGCCGTGATGCGCACGCCGAGTATGCGCGTCAGCTTCGGGCCCGGGGTGCGCGGTGAAGGCGTACATCATTGGCACGTTCTGCGTGTCGGTGGCCGCGTTCGGGTTCGCGATAGCCGCGTTCTCCATCGCCCTGGTCTGCCTGCTCAACCACTAGAAGAGAGAGAAACCCCTGAAAATGCCCCTGCAAATCCCCGCCCACGACCTGCATCGCCTGCTGGCCGAAACGATCCCGTTCTCCCATCCCTACGATGATCTGCCGTCGATCAACGGGGTGCTGCTCACGTTCGACGGCGACAACCTGCTGGCGGTGGCCACCGACCGGTTCATGCTGGGGATCTCCCGCTACGGCCTGCCCGAGGACGAGCGCGGCAAAACGCCGCCGTTCCGGATCGGGATCCGGCTGTCCGACGCCCAGAACCTGCTCAGGCACGCGAAAACCGTCAAAGCTGACCGGCACGCCAGAACCGTCACCATCGACGTCGACGAGCACGGCAAGGTCGACATCGCCGACAGCTCCGCGCCCGGCCTGTTCAGCTTCGACTCGCCGCGCGGGATGGACATCGTCGCCCGCCTGGACCCCACCCTGTTCACGTTCCCCAACTGGGAAAAGCTGCTGCACTACAGCGGGGAACGCACCCCGGTCAGCTTGGTCGAATTCAGCGCGGACAAACTGGCCGCATTCCTCAAAGTCGCCGGCGAGCGGCCGATTCAGCTGATGTTCCGGTCGGCTGTCAGCGTCGTCGAGATCCTGATCGGCCGTGAGCCTGATTTTGTGGGGCTGATGATGCCGCGCCGCCCCGTCGACGTGATGACGTTGCCGGACTGGATTCCCGCACCACCCGCCGAGGAGAAATCGTGATCGCCGTCGACGTCGCCCAGGAGCCGGTGGGGGATCCCCTCGAATGGCTGGGCTACATATTCGCGATCGTCGGACACGGTCTGCTGATCGCGAACCTGGCCGACGCCGAGCATGAGCAGCAGTACTACACGAGGAGTTTTGGATGAACGTCAACGACCTGACCGACATGATCGCCGCCGACGAAGCGGCCGACAAACTGTTCGACCTGTTCCGGCAAGGCCTCACCAACGCGGTCGCGATCCCCGAAGTCGAAACCGAAGGCGACCAGGCCGCGCACCAGATCCTGGGCTGCACCAACTACAGCGCGCTGCTGGTGCTGTACGGCGTCATCGACGACCTCGTCGTCGAAGACAGCGACGACCAGGTGCAACCGTCCAAGGATGTGGTGGAGGCGATCCGGAACATCGCCGACGACCACCTGCGCAAGCTGTGCGACG
>DATFCF010000445.1:0-2673 GCA_035253445.1 Mycobacterium sp. | reverse complement strand
GACGTCGAACTGCCGCCCATCGGTGACGTCGTCCTGCAGGATCCCGAAACCGGGGTCACCCGTGAGTTCACCATCGACGAGCAGTTGCGCTCCGACTTCGCGAAGGCCGCGGCCGCGCACCGCGCCGAGGTGGCGCGCACTCTGCGGCGTTGCGATGCGCCGCTGCTGTCCCTGCGTACCGACCGGGACTGGATCGCCGACGTGGTGCGGTTCGTGGCGACGCGTCGGCGCGGGGCGCTCGCGGGCCGATGAGCGCTTGCGCGAAGAGCGGCCAGTACCGTTGATCTCTGAAATGGCAAGGCGCACATGACTTTACCGTTGCTCGGCCCGATGACACTGTCGGGATTCGAACACGCTTGGTTTTTTCTTTTCCTCCTTGTGGTCGTTGCGCTCGTCGCGCTCTACATCGTGGTGCAGCTGGCCCGGCAGAGGCGCATGCTGCGGTTCGCCAACATGGAGCTGTTGGAGAGCGTCGCGCCCAAGCGGCCGACGCGCTGGCGCCACCTGCCCGCGATCCTGTTGGTGACCTCGCTGGTGCTGTTCACGGTTGCGATGGCAGGGCCCACCAATGACGTCCGGATTCCGCGTAACCGCGCCGTCGTGATGCTGGTGATCGACGTGTCGCAGTCGATGCGGGCCACCGACGTCTCGCCCAGCCGGCTGGCCGCCGCGCAGGAAGCCGCCAAGCAGTTCGCCGACCAACTGACGCCGGGCATCAACCTCGGGCTGATCGCCTACGCGGGCACCGCAACGGTGTTGGTGTCGCCGACCACCAACCGCGAGGCCACCAAGAACGCCATCGACAAACTGCAGCTGGCCGACCGCACCGCCACCGGTGAGGGGATCTTCACCGCCCTGCAGGCCATCGCCACCGTCGGCGCGGTGATCGGCGGCGGCGACGAGCCACCGCCGGCGCGGGTCGTGCTGATGTCCGACGGTAAGGAGACCGTGCCGTCGAACCCGGACAACCCCAAGGGTGCCTATACCGCCGCCCGCACCGCCAAGGATCAGGGTGTGCCGATATCCACCGTCTCCTTCGGTACCCCGTACGGCTACGTCGAGATCAACGAACAGCGCCAGCCAGTGCCGGTCGACGACGAGATGCTCAAGAAGATCGCCGATCTGTCCGGCGGTGAGGCCTATACGGCGTCCAGTCTCGAGCAGCTCAAGGAAGTCTTCACCAACCTGCAGGAGCAGATCGGCTACGAGACCATCAAGGGCGACGCCAGCGTGGGCTGGCTGCGGCTCGGTGCACTGGTGCTGGCGCTGGCCGCGCTGGCGGCGCTGCTGATCAACCGGCGCCTGCCCAACTAGAGCGATTTCTGGCGCCGAATCACCGAAATCTGCGTGAGGGTTGTGATTTGTGGCCCGCAACAGCCCTGGTGTCGATCTCGGCGCGTGCAAGAGGCGATTTCGGGTCCGCCTTGTCCAGGCACTAAGTTGGCGGGCATGACCGACACTTCCGGAGCCGCTCCAGCGGCGACATTGGATCCAGTGGCGGATACCACCGCCGCCGGCGGCCGCCCACCATTCGTCTCCCGATCGGTGCTGGTGACCGGAGGAAACCGGGGCATCGGGCTGGCCGTCGCACGCCGGCTGGCCGCTGACGGACACAAAGTCGCCGTGACGCACCGCGGTTCGGGTGCGCCCGATGACGAAGACTTGTTTCCGGTCCAATGTGACGTGACCGACAGCGCCGCGGTCGACCGCGCCTTCACGGAGATCGAGGAGCACCAGGGTCCGGTCGAGGTGCTGGTGTCCAACGCCGGCGTCGCCGCGGACGCGTTCCTCATGCGCATGACCGAGGAGAAATTCGAAAAGGTCATCGACGCGAACCTCACCGGGGCGTTCCGGGTGGCGCAGCGCGCATCGCGCAGCATGCAGAGGAAGCGGTTCGGCCGGATGATCTTCGTGGGTTCGGTCTCCGGCACCTGGGGCATCGGCAACCAGGCCAATTACGCGGCCTCCAAGGCCGGTCTGATCGGCATGGCCCGCTCGATCGCCCGGGAACTGACGAAGGCCGGGATCACCGCAAACGTGGTGGCCCCTGGCTACATCGACACCGACATGACCCGCGCGCTGGATGAGCGGATCCAGGCGGGGGCAATGGAATTCATCCCGGCGAAGCGGGTCGGCACCGCCGACGAGGTCGCCGGTGTGGTCAGCTTCCTGGCGTCCGAGGACGCAAGCTACATATCCGGCGCGGTGATCCCGGTCGACGGCGGCATGGGCATGGGCCACTAGGAGAAAAGGACTTCACATGGCAGGTCTGCTCGAAGGCAAGCGCATCCTCGTCACGGGGATCATCACCGACTCGTCTATCGCGTTCCACATCGCTCGGGTAGCCCAGGAAGAGGGCGCCGAGCTGGTGCTGACCGGTTTCGACCGGATGAAGTTGATCCAGCGCATCATTGATCGGTTACCGAGCCCGGCTCCCTTGTTGGAACTGGACGTGCAGAACGAAAAGCACTTGGACACACTGGCCGAGCGGGTTGCCGAGGTGATCGGCGAGGGCAACAAGCTCGACGGCGTCGTGCACTCGATCGGCTACATGCCTCAGTCGGGGATGGGTATCAACCCGTTCTTCGACGCGCCGTACGAAGACATCGCCAAGGGCATCCACATCTCGGCGTACTCGTACGCCTCGTTGGCGAAGGCGCTGTTGCCGATCAT
>DATFCF010000444.1:0-6247 GCA_035253445.1 Mycobacterium sp. | reverse complement strand
CGAAGTACCGCTGCCGGACCTGGACTACACCGACTTCTTCCTCTGCTTCGGCGCCAACCCGCTCGTCAGCCACGGATCCCTGATGTCGAGCGGCCGCACCCGCAACCAGCTGGCGAACATCACGGCCCGCGGCGGCCGCGTCGTGGTGGTCGACCCGGCCCGCACCCAGACCGCGGAAACCTACGAACACGTCTCCGTCGTCCCGAGCAGCGACCCGCTCCTGATGGCCGCGATGTTGCACGTCATCTTCGCCGAGAACCTGGTCTCACCCCGTGCCGATGCCTCCGCCATCGGCATCGACACCCTCGCCGCAGCAGTCCAATCCGTCACCCCCGAGTCGGTCCAGGACCGCACCGGGGTCGACGCCGAGACCGTGTGGACGCTCGCCCGCGACTTCGCCACGGCCGAATCCGCCTGCGCATACGGCCGGCTCGGACTGTGCCGCGGCGAATTCCCCACCTTGGCGAACTATCTGCTCGATGCACTCAACGTCGTCACCGGCAACCTGGACCGGCGAGGAGGGGTGGTCTTCGGCAGCGGTCTCGTCGACTTCCCCGCGATCAACGCCAAGGTCGGCCGAACCTCCTATTCGTCGACCTTCACGCGCGTCGGCAGCCTGCCCGAGGTCGGCGGCCGCAAGCCCTGGGTGCTCGCCGAAGAAATCCTCACCCCCGGGGAAGGTCAGGTCAGAGGTGTCTTTCTGGCCTCGGGTAACCCGGTCTCCTCGACTCCCGGTGCAGCCCGCCTCGAAGAAGCCTTCGACCAGCTCGACCTGTTGGTCTCCGTCGACATGTACGTCACCGAGTCCAACGAGCGAGCGGACTACATCCTGCCGTCACCGACCTTCCTGGAGCGAGCCGACGTCCTGTTGAACTTCGGCGGCGGTATGACCCGCCCCTGGGTCCAGTGGACCGAACCGGTGGTCCCGCGAATCGGGGACACCCGGGAAGAAACGGAAATCTTCGGTGAACTGATGCGCCGAATGGATGTTGCGCCCGGCCCCAGTCCCTGGGAACTGATCGACACCATGATCCGCACCGGTGACCGCGGGGCCGCCGAAGGATGGACCCTCGACCGCATCAAGGAGCACCCACACGGGGTCGAACTCGGCGGTGACGTACCGGTCGGGGTGATCGCGCAACGCATCTCGACCTACACGAAGGGGGCCCGCGACACGGTCGACCTCGGCGCCGGACCCGTCCTCGCGCAACTCGACCAGTTCCTGTCCAAGGAGCCGCCCGACCCCGACTCCCTCCTGCTGATCAGTCGCCGACACCTGCGCAGCATCAACTCGTGGATGCACAACGCGCGCAAAGTCCGGCCCGGCGGGGGACCGACGCTGTACCTACACCCGAAGGACGCCCGCGCACGGGGCATCGAGACCGGCGAGACCGTCACGCTGACGACGTCGGTGGGTTCCGGTGACGTCGTCGTCACCGTCACCGACGAGGTACGCCCCGGAACGGTGAGCTATCCGCACGGGTGGGGCCATTCCGGTGGGTGGTCCACCGCGATCGAACACGGCGGCATCAACATCAACAAGCTCATCCCGAACGACATCGAGACGAAGGACCCCTTGTCCGGCATGTCGCTCCTCGATGGAGTCCGCGTCACAGTGACCGCGAAAAAATCGGCCCCACAAAGGTAATGACGGTTCTGAGACCCAGAGCTGAGAGGAGCGCAACGTTCATGACAGGACTCGGAGCCAGGGGGCCGGCGCAATGGCACACGTAATTATCCAATCGTGCTGCAACGATGCCGCGTGCGTCGTAGTCTGCCCAGCGAACTGTATTCACCCAACGCCGGACGAACCGGACTACGCCCGGACCGAGATGCTCTACATCGATCCGCGCAGCTGTGTCGACTGCGGCGCCTGTATCCAGGCCTGTCCCGTGGACGCCATCGTCCCGCACGACGAACTCACACCGCATACCACCCGATACGCCGAACTCAACGCGCTCTACTTCGCGCACAACTCCACCATCACCGGCAGGCCACAGACCGAGATCGGGATCTCTCAACTGGTCTCCCAGCGACAGCACCCGAACGCGCAGCCGACGCCGTCGACGACTCTTCGGGTGGCAATCGTCGGATCCGGGCCATCCGCCTGTTACGCGGCCGAGGAACTCCTGACCCGCCGCAGCAATGTCGAAGTCCACATGTTCGAACGACTGCCCACCCCCTGGGGGCTGGTGCGCGCCGGGGTCGCCCCCGACCATCCCGACACCAAGGACGTCATCCGCTCCTTCGAAAACACAGTCACCCGAACCGGATTCCACTTCCATCTCAATGTCGAGGTCGGCAAGGACATCACCCACGAGGAACTGCTGAACCACCACGATGCCGTCATCTACGCGGTGGGGGCTCATCGTGACCGAAGACTGAACATCCCCGGGGAAGACCTCCCGGGCAGCCACTCCGCAACCGACTTCGTCGCCTGGTACAACGGCCATCCCCGCGCCATCGACTACACCTTCGACCTCTCCGCCGAACGCGCCGTCGTCGTCGGAAACGGAAACGTGGCGCTCGACGTCGCCCGGATACTTCTCACCGACGTCGACACACTGTCCCGAACAGATGCAGCAGATCACGCACTGGCCGCGCTCGCCGAAAGCCGCATCAATGAAGTCGTCGTGCTCGGACGTCGCGGCCCCGCGCAAGCGGCCTACACCACACCCGAGCTGCTCGCGCTCGGCCACCTGCGTGGGATCGATGTGTCCGTCGACCCCGCCGAGGCAGAACTCGATGCCCACACCACCGCCTGGCTCCGTGACCACCCGGACCCCACCGCGCAGTTCAAGGCATCGATCGCCGCGGAGTACGCGACCCGCGTATCGCGACACCGACGGCGAATAGCACTGCGCTATCACGGCTCTCCGGTCGAAGTTCTGGGCACGGACCGGGTTCGCGGGCTGAGTATCGCTCGCAACGAGCTCGTCACCTCTCCCGGGGGACGCCTCGAGGCAGCCCCCACCGGGAAGGTCGAGGAACTCGACTGCGGCCTGGTCTTGCGATCGGTGGGCTACCGAGGAGAGCCGGTACAGGGAGTCCCGTTCGACGAGGCGCGCGCCCTGATCCCCAACCAAGCAGGCCGGGCGGTCAACCCGGCAGGAGGCTCCCCAGTTGCCGGCGTCTACACGACCGGGTGGATCAAGCGGGGACCGTCGGGAGTGATCGGCACCAACAAGAAGTGCGCGAAAGAAACAATCGCCGGACTCCTCGCCGATCACGACGCCGGCCGGCTGACGGCGCCAGCACAAAACATCGAGTCGTTGGAATCGCTCATATCCCGGCGGCAGCCCCGCGCCCTGGACTACCCCGACTGGCGGACGATCGACCTGCACGAGCAAGCGTCGGCTGCCGGAACACCCCGTCCTCGCGTGAAGCTGGTCGACATCGGCGAGATGCTCGCGATCGTACACGCGAGCCGCGTTCGCGATTCGGCACTCACACCAGCAAAAGCTGGCACTCGTGCATGGGAGGAAGTGCAAGTGCCGGCACCGGGACCGCCGGGAGCAAAGTGATCGTCGCCTTACCGCACCGCACCGGCAGCGCTCGGCGAGGCACTGGTGTCGGGCGACGGAAACGGACATCAACCGCCGGCAGACGCAACTGAGTATGCATGAGTCAATGTCTTCGCGGGCCACTAGGGAGATCGCCAACCAATCAGCATTCGGGTCGAATCCTGAATGCGGCACTCACTAAAACCTTTTGGTACAAGGCATTGCGAAGCAAGTGTCAGACGAGAATCGCCATCCAAGTAAAGGAGATGCCCCATGGGGATCCGTGTGGAAAAAGATGTTCGAGTACCGATGCGGGACGGGGTTACGCTCGCGACCGACTTGTGGATTCCGGAGGGCGGTCCTGCACCGACCCTGCTGGTACGGCTGCCGTACGGTAAGGACACGCTGCTGCAAGGCGCGTTCGCCGCCCAAACCAACCCAGAGATTTTCGCTCTTTTGGAGGCCGGCTACGCCGTGGTGTGGCAGGACTGCCGGGGCTCCTTCAGATCACCGGGAGAGTTCACGCCATTCGTCAACGAACCGCACGATGGCGCAGACACCATCGCCTGGTTACGCGAGCAGCCCTGGTGCGATGGTGCCATCGGCACCTACGGTCCGTCATACCTTGGCTTCACGCAGTGGGCGAGTGCCTCGCAGGCACCCGAGGGGCTGAGGGCGATCGTGCCGACAGTGACCACTACAGACTACTATCGAGCCCCCTGGTACTCGGACGGTGGTGCACTGTCGTGGCACACCGTGTTGTTCTGGACCACAATGATGGCGTTGTACGCGGAGAAGAACGCTCTGGCCGCAGGTGCTGGCGATCCGACAATACTCATGGATGTCGTTGGGTTGGTCAGTGACCCACGGCCACAGCTGGACAAGCTACCCGTCAGCGACCAGCCTCTGATCACCAAATTGATGCCGTGGTGGTCGGACTGGATCCGCCACCCTGACCGCGACATGTACTGGCAGGACGTCGCCGTTGCCGAGAATTTCGACAAGATCACGGTCCCCGCATTACATATCGGTGGGTGGTTTGACTTGTTTGTCAATGACACGATCCGCAGCTACACACGGATGAAGAACGAGGGCGGCAGCATTGAGGCCCGCGAGGGCCAACGGCTCCTCATCGGCCCGTGGGACCACATCTGCACTGACGGTGTCTATCCCGACCGCCAGTTCGGAATCACCGCCCCTCCAGCCGCATCCGAGATCACCGACGTGCCCATTCGCTTCTACGATCGATGGTTGCGCGGCCGGGCCGACGCCCTCGCCGACACCGCTCCGGTTCGTATCTTCGTCATGGGCATTGACCAATGGCGCGACGAGCAGGACTGGCCACTGATCGACACCCAGTACACCGAGTACTTCCTCGATAGCGACGGCCACGCCCACACTTCCAGCGGCGACGGTCTCCTGAGCGCTGAGCGGCCGACCAGGGAGGCGGTCGACACCTATAGCTACGACCCGGCGAATCCTGTGCCTAGCATCGGTGGCCGCGTGATGCTACCGGCCGCGATCAAGGGTGCTGGACCCGCCGACCAACGCTCGGTCGAAAGTCGCGATGACGTACTGTGCTTCACCACTCCAGAACTTGTTGATGCGGTCGAGGTGACCGGCCATATCTCACTGATACTGCACGTGAGCTCGTCGGCTCGAGACACTGACTTCACCGGTAAACTTGTAGACGTCTTCCCCGACGGACGGGCCATCTACCTGACCGACGGAATCATGCGCGCCCGCTATCGCAACTCTCTCGCTGACCCCGAATCTCTCGAACCTGAGAAGGTATACGAGATCACCTTGGATCTGGCGGTGACATCTAACGTGTTTCTACCCGGCCATCGGATCCGGCTCGAAGTTTCCAGCAGTAACTTCCCTCGATACGACCGCAACACCAACACAGGCGGCGTCATCGCCGAGGACACCAATCAGGCATGCGTCGTCGCTGTCAATCGAATACTGCACGGCCCCAATTACCCCAGCCGCCTGATCCTTCCCATCATCCGCCGCTGAGCTATGCGACCCCTGAGTCGGTTCAGGACCGCACCGGGGTCGGCGCCGAGACAGTGTGAACGCTCGCCCGCGACTTCGTCACGGCCGAATCCGTTTGCGCTGTTTCGGGTGCGGCCGGGTTGATCTCGCAGGACTTGCCAATCGTCAGGGTTCTGTGCGAACGCTTCCAGGCTGCAGCGGGTCTGCACGGTGTTCGTGTCGGTGCTGCCGACGAGTGCGTCCGAACACCACCGCCAACAAGTTGTTCTCGCCGATTTCTCCGCGGTCCTGAGCTGCCACCAGGATCGACAATAGGTCGTCGCCCGGATCGGATCGGCGTTGCTCGGCGAGTCCGAGCATGTACGTAGCGTTGTCGAGCGCAGCCTCCTCCAGCCGCTCAGATGGCCAGGCGGTGGGGAGCTGACAGCCGCATGCGCTCTTCCGACAGGTGTTGAATCATCGGTGCGTCGGTCACCGCGCGTCGATCAACAGACAATTGCGAGCGGAGGGAAGCCTGTTGGCGGTGCTCCACAAAAGTCGTGCGTCGTACCTGCGCAGCCCGGAGTGCTGCGGCTGTGGATTCCGCGGAGTGGAACGTCTCGCTCCCGAAATACTTTCGTTGACCATCACGACCATGTGCACAGAGCGATCCCGTTCCGCCCTGCCTTGCTGGTCAGCGCTCGCTGTGGTCGCGTGACTAAAATGTCGACCATGCCTGGTTGTTCGGCATGGTCGACACCGGGATC
>DATFCF010000443.1:0-6870 GCA_035253445.1 Mycobacterium sp. | reverse complement strand
GGTGCTGGGCCCCAGTTCGCTGACGGCGGCCACGATGTGGTCGGCGAGCTGCGGATTGGCCTTGACGATGTGCTTGCCCCACCGGCCGTGCCGGTACTCGCGCATCCGCCAGCGCATCAGCGGCCAGTCGTCCACGGCCATCAACGCGGCCTCGTGTGCCCAATACTCGATCAACAGCCGAGGCGACCGGGCCGAGTGGCTCCACGCCGCGCGGTCTACCACGTCACGGTCGTACGGGCCGAGCCTGCTGAACACCGGCGCGTAGTGGGCCCGCACCGCCACCGACACCGAATCCAGTTGCAGGACTTGGATCCTCGAGATCAGCCGCCGCACATGCGCACGGGTAATCGGACCGCTCGGCCTGGGTTCGGCGAAGCCCTGCGCGGCGACCGCGACGCGTCGCGCCTGGTCGACGGTGAGCGCCGTCATGGCCGCAGGTAGCTGTGATACCGGTAGCGTAAGCCCGAGCTACTGGTGAGCCACTCCCCCGTCGTACCGACCCATGTCTCGTCGAGCACCGGCGCCACCGCGTCGCCATCTTCACGCGGCAGGTCGATTTCGACCTCGGTCACCTCACATCGCGTGGCGATCGGCAGCGCCAGTGCATAGATCTGCTCGCCGCCGATCACCCATGTCTCATCCGTCACTGCCTCGTCGAGGGTGGTCACCACCTCTGCCCCGTCAGCCATGTAGTCAGCTTGCCGGGTGAGTACGACATTTCTGCGTCCCGGCAGCGGGCGGACCTTTGCAGGTAGCGACTCCCAGGTCAGCCGACCCATCACGACGGTGTGGCCGATGGTGAGCTCCTTGAACCGCGCCTGGTCCTCCGGCAGCCGCCACGGGATGCCGCCGTCGCGGCCGATCACCCCCGAGGCCGACTGAGCCCAGATCAGGCCCACGGTCATCGTCGACATTCGGCCCTGCAAGCAGGCCTCATACGGCGACGGGCGCCTTGATCGCCGGGTGCGGGTCGTAGTTGACGATGGCGATGTCGTCGTAGGTGTAGTCGAATATCGAATCGCGCGGCGCCAGAACAAGTTCCGGGTAAGGCCGCGGGTCTCGGCTGAGTTGCTCGGTGACCTGTTCGACGTGATTGTCGTAGATGTGGCAGTCGCCGCCGGTCCAGATGAACTCCCCGACGTCCAACCCGGCCTGTGCGGCCATCATGTGCGTGAGCAGTGCGTAGCTGGCGATGTTGAACGGCACGCCGAGGAACAGGTCGGCGCTGCGCTGATACAACTGGCACGACAGCCTGCCGCCGGCGACGTAGAACTGGAAGAACGCGTGGCATGGTGGCAGCGCCATCTGTGGAATCTCGCCCACGTTCCAGGCCGACACGATGTTGCGCCGCGAGTCGGGATCGGACTTGAGCAGCTCCAGCGCGGCGCTGATCTGGTCGATGTGCTCACCCGACGGCGTCGGCCAGGACCGCCATTGCACTCCGTACACCGGGCCCAGATCTCCTGCGGGAGAAGCCCATTCGTCCCAGATGGTGACGCCATGCTCATGCAGCCAACCGATGTTGGAGTCGCCGCGCAGGAACCACAGCAACTCGTAGACGATCGACTTGGTGTGCACCTTCTTGGTGGTGATCAGCGGAAAACCGGCCGCAAGGTCATAGCGCATCTGGTGGCCGAACAGGCTGCGGGTGCCAGTGCCAGTGCGGTCGGATTTCGGTGTGCCGCGCTCGAGCACCAGACGCAAAAGATCCTCGTAAGGCGTGGCGATGGGCACGCCGGCCAGCATACTTCTGGGCCGACGAGTACAACGGAAGCCATGCCGATTATCTCCGCGACCGTCACCACTCCCGACGGCACTTGCCCTGTCACCCTGCACACGCCGAACGGCACCGGCCCGTGGACGGCCGTCGTCATGTATCCAGACGCCGGCGGCGTCCGCGACACCTTCCAGGAGATGGCGGCCAGACTGGCCGGATTCGGGCACGCCGTACTGCTGCCCGATGTCTACTACCGCCACGGCGCCTGGGAACCATTCGAGATGGCGACCGCGTTCGGCGACCCGGAACAGCGAAAGCGTCTGATGGGCATGGTCGGCAGCGTGACGCCGGACATGATCGCCAGCGATGCCGGCGCGTTCTTCGACTTCCTGGCGTCGCGGCCCGAGGTCAAGGGCGACGCGTTCGGCGTCTGCGGCTACTGCATGGGCGGACGCACATCGGTGATCGTCGCCGGACGGGTGCCCGATCGCGTGGCGGCCGCTGGCTCGTTCCACGGTGGCGGCCTGGTCACCGACGACGCCAACAGCCCACATCTGCTCGCCGATCGGATGAAGGCGACGGTCTACATCGCGGGCGCGGAGAACGACGCCGGCTTCACCGCCGAGCACGCCGAAACACTGGACAAGGCGCTGACCGCCGCCGGCGTCACGCACACCGTCGAGTTCTACCCGGCCGCCCACGGATTCGCGGTGCCCGACAACCCGCCGTACGACAAGGAAGCCGCCGAGCGTCACTGGATCGCGTTGCAGGAGCTGTTCGAGACCGCACTGCCCAGTTGACCGAACTCTCGCTGCGGGCGCTGAATCGGGCGACACTCGCCCGTCAGTTGCTGCTTGAGCGCTCGCCGATGACGGCGCTCGACGCGATCGAGCATCTCGTCGGCATGCAGGCGCAGGCGCCGTTCGCGCCGTACTACGGGCTGTGGAGCCGGCTCGATGCCTTCACCGGTGACGAGCTGGCCGGCCTTCTCACCGATCGCAAGGCCGTTCGTATCGTGTTGATGCGCGGCACCATCCACCTGGTCACCGCCAACGACTGCCACCGAGTACGCCCGATGATCCAACCGATGCTGGATCGCACACTGACAAGCGCTGTCCATGCCAAGCCGTTGGCTGATGTCGACGTGGACGCGGTGGTCGATGCCGCCAAGGCGCTCCTGGACGCCGAGGCGCTGACGCCCGCCGAAGTGGGCGCCCGGCTGGCCGAACAGTGGCCGGGCACCCCGCCGGCCGCGTTGACCGAGGCGGCCCGCAGCCTGTTGCCGCTGGTGCAGGTTCCGCCGCGGGCACTCTGGCAGCTCAGCGGGCAGGTACGGCTCACCACCTCGACGGCATGGCTGGGCCGGCCTCGCGGCAAAGCGCTCACTATCGACGACGTCGTCTTGCGCTACCTCGCCGCGTTCGGACCGGCCGGTGCCGCCGACGTCCAGACGTGGAGCGGACTCACCCGGCTTGGCGAGGTCATCGAGCGGCTCTCGCCGCGCCTCAAGACGTTCAAAAGCGAACGGGGCCAAGCACTTTACGATCTGCCTGACGCGCCGCGACCGTCGGCGGACACACCGGCACCGGTGCGGCTCGTCGCGCCGTTCGACAACATCCTGCTTTCACATGCCGAGCGCACCCGCATCATCAGCGACGAGCACCGTAAGAGGCTGTTCTCCGGCAGGAACGGTGTGTTTCCCGGCACCGTGCTCGTCGACGGCTTCGTGGCCGGCACCTGGGAACTGACGGGAAAGGGTGCGTCGACCAGCATTCGGGTGCAGCCATACGTCCGGCTGCGCAAGGCTGTGGCGAACGAGATCACTGCAGAGGCAAACCGGCTCCTGGACCGCGCCTTCGACGTCGACGATCCGCGGGTCGAGGGCCTTTAGAACCCCGCTCTCGGCAGCCTTGAGCCGATACGCGACGATGAACGGATGTCCGACCAGGGATCGACCGAGCACCCGGACCCCAGCGACGTTGGATCGCGTATCGACCCGGTACTGGCCCGCAGCTGGCTGTTGGTGAACGGTGCGCAGTACGAGCGATTCGCCCCCGCGGCCCATTCCCGCGCCGACATCGTCGTGCTCGACATCGAGGATGCGGTCGCCCCCAAGGACAAGGTCGCTGCGCGCGAGAACGTGATCAAGTGGCTCGGCGCAGGCAACAGCGATTGGGTCCGCATCAACGGCTTCGGAACGAAGTGGTGGTCCGATGACCTGGAGATGCTGACCGGCACGTCGGTCGGCGGCGTGATGCTGGCGATGGTCGAATCGGTTGACCACGTCACCGAAACCGCGAAGCGGTTGCCCGGTGTGCTGATCGTCGCACTGGTGGAAACGGCTCGCGGCCTGGAGCGCATCACCGAGATCGCCGCGACGAAGGGCACCTTCCGGCTGGCCTTCGGAATCGGCGATTTCCGCCGTGACACCGGATTCGCCGATAACCCGACCACCCTGGCCTACGCGCGCTCGCGATTCACGATCGCGGCCAAGGCGGCGCACCTGCCCAGCGCCATCGACGGGCCGACGGTCGGCTCCAGTGCCCTGAAACTCAGCGAGGCGACCGCGGTCTCAGCTGAATTCGGCATGACCGGAAAGATCTGCCTGACACCTGATCAGTGCGCGACGGTGAACGAGGGACTATCTCCGTCTGTGGACGAGATCAGTTGGGCCAAAGAGTTCTTCGTCGAGTTCGAACGCGACGGCGGCGAGATCCGCAACGGATCGGACCTACCCCGCATCGCCAGGGCCAACAAAATCCTCGACCTGGCCCGCGCATACGGTATCGAGGTGTCCGAGTTCGACGACGTCGACGACCCGGCGCACATACCCGCCCCGTCGGACACGTACCACTACTGACGTTCGGGATCGTCCCTGTGGATGAAACGGCTCAGCGCCCGCGCTATACCGCGGCCCGCGTAGATGCCGGCAACCACCGACAAGACGATCATCACGATGAACATCACGAGCCAGTTCGACCGGCTGTGGCTGACGTTCCACCAGACAATGGTGAAGAGCACGGCGCAGAGGAACACCACGATGTCGCGCCAGTTTCCGGCGTATGACATGGCGGCCTCGCGCAGGGCCCGGCTCTTCTCGTTCGCCTCGATCAGGTCGTTGATGCGTTCGTCGATGCTCGCCTTCAGCCGGGCTTTCAGTTCCGGCTGATCGTCCGGAATCCGCTCCAGCAAGTCCATGTCCTTGGCGATCATTGAGCGCACGTCGGGCCCCTTGAAGTTCCCCGCGACGGCGCCCAGCAGCGCGCCGCCGGCGATTGGTGCTGCGCCCAAAGCAAGTTCGGCTATCCCGGGCATGCCTAGTCCTCCATCAACGTCGCGGCCAGCGTGCCGCCGAGTTCGTACGCCCGCTCGCGGACACCCGCATCGATGGCGCCGACCACCTCGAGCACGCCGGCGGCCTTGGTGAGCGCAAGCCCGGTCGCAAGCTTTTCTACCGCGTTGACCGCCCCCGCGGTGTCGTTATTGCCATGCACCCACAACCCGTACGGCCGACCGGCGACGTGGTCCAGGCTCGGGTAGTACACGGTGTCGAAGAAGTGCTTCAGCGCACCCGACATGTAACCGAAATTCGCCGTAGTGCCGAACAGGTAGCCGTCGGCATCGAGCATGTCGGGAATCGTCGCGACCAAAGCCGGTCGGACTTCGACGTCGACGCCGTCGATGTCGGGGTCCTTGGCGCCATTGAGTACGGCTTCGAGCAGCTCGCGCGTCCCCGGGGATGGCGTGTGATGGACGACGAGCAGCGTCTTACTCACTCCCGTTCCTGCATCTCGACCGCCTTTTTCATCGTCTCCCTGGCGCGGCTGCGGTCGCCGGCGTAGTCGTACGCGCGCGCGAGCCGATACCAGCGCCGCCAGTTGTCGGGGTCGTTCTCCAGTTCCTCCCGAACGGTCGCAAAGAGCTCGTCGGCGGCGTCGCGCTGGATCCGTCCGGACGCCATCCGCGGCAGGGAGCTGACGTCGAGCTCCAAACCTTCGTCGCGGACGATGCGGGCAAGCCGCTGATGGGCCAGCCCTGCCCGCAGCGTGCTGACCATGGCCCACACGCCGATCAGCGGCATGATCATCAGCGCCAAGCCGAGCCCGATCGCCGCCGGCTCCCCTGAGGTGATGAAGGCCATCGCGATGCGGCCGAGCAGGAAGAAGTAGACGACCAGCGCCACGCACATGAAGCCGATGAGTACTTGTATGCGCAGTGTGCGCGCGTTGTCAGTCATTACAAGTCGAGCAGGGGCTCGATACCCACCGTGAGACCGGGGCGTTCGCTCACGCGTCGAACCGCCAGCAGCACACCGGGAACGAACGACGTGCGGTCAAGACTGTCATGCCTGATCGTCAGTGTTTCGCCTTGGGTGCCGAAGAGCACTTCCTGGTGCGCGACGAGCCCGGCCAGTCGCACCGAGTGGACGCGGATGCCGTCGACGTCGGCTCCACGCGCTCCTTCCAGTCCCGTGCTGGTCGCATCGGGGTTGGGCGGCAGGTCTTTTCGCACCTCGGCGATCAGACGCGCGGTGCGCGCCGCGGTGCCCGACGGCGCATCCGCCTTCTGTGGGTGATGCAGTTCGATGACTTCAACGGATTCGAAATAGCGGGCGGCCTGCTGGGCGAAATGCATGGACAGCACGGCGCCGATGGCGAAGTTCGGGGCGATGATCACCGCGACGTCGGGCTTGTCGGCCAGCCACGCCTGCACCTGCTCCACGCGTTTGTCGGTGAAGCCGGTGGTGCCGACGACGGCGTGGATTCCGTTGTCGATCAAGAACTTGAGGTTGTCCATCACCACGTCGGGATGCGTGAAGTCGATGACGACGTCGGTCCGGGTGTCCACGAGCGTGTTGAGCGCGTCGCCGGCGTCGACCCCCGCCGAGAACGTCAAGTCTTCCGCGGCCTCGACCGCCTGCACCATGGTCGCGCCAACCTTGCCCTTGGCGCCCAACACTCCTACTCGCATGGCTCGCAGCCTACTGCGATCAGCCCCGACGCCTTGAAGAAGAGGGTCAGGTGGTGCGCCGGTGGAAGTTGCATCGCCGCACCGATCTGTATTTCGTCGAGTTGGCCCGAATGATCAACCCGGTCGTTCGGGGGTGGATGGGCTACTACGGAGCCTTTTACTCCACCGCGCTGAACCCCTTC
>DATFCF010000442.1:0-11759 GCA_035253445.1 Mycobacterium sp. | reverse complement strand
CCGTGGTCGGGGCGGTGCCTGCGCATCTGCCGGGTCACCGCCATCATCGACTCGCGCAGTTCGGTGGCTGCGGAGGTGGGGGCGGAGACGGTTGCGGTAACGCTCGTCATAACCAAGTTATACCTTGGCAAAGAATGCTTGTCACTGCTGTCTAGCCCGTTTGCGATCGAGAAATAGCAAGGGCATACTTGTAATCATCGTGAAAATGGTGCGGCGGATACTCAGGTGGGTCTTGCTCATGGCGGCAACGGCCGCAGTCACCGTCCCACTCGACATGTTCGGCGTCCCGTCCGCCGCGCTGTTCGCCGCGCTCGCCGTCGGCATCGTGCTGGCCCTTTCGTCCCTGGCTCCCAGTCGGGTACCCCGGCCACTCGGGGTTGCCGCGCAAGGCGTGCTCGGCGTCTACATCGGCACGATGGTTCAACAGGATGCGGTCGGTGCGCTGAACTCCGATTGGCCGATCGTCATCGCCATCGCCGTCGCCACCCTGCTGCTGAGCCTCGTCGCAGGGGCGCTGCTGGGCCTTCGCCGTGAAGTCACACCGCTGACCGGATCGCTGGCGTTGGTGGCTGGCGGCGCGTCCGGGCTGGTCGCGATCGCCCGCGAACTCGGCGGCGACGACCGAGTCGTGTCCGTCGTGCAGTACCTGCGGGTCGCACTCGTGACCGCCTCGATGCCCGTCGTCGTAGCGTTGATCTACCATGCGGACAAGTCGCACGAAGCGACGATGGTCACCGAAACCGATTCTGCCCCTTGGTATCTCAGTATGGGGATGCTCATCGTGCTGGTTCTCGTCGGGGTGTTCGCCGGCAAGTTGGTCCGGCTGCCGGGCGCGGGCCTGCTCGGGCCGCTGGCGCTGACGGTCGTGCTGGAAGTCACCGGGTTGTCGTTCGGGCTCTGGGTGCCGATGGTGCTGGTTCAGGCCGGCTACATGCTCATTGGTTGGCAGGCCGGTTTGGCGTTCACCCGCGAATCGCTGCGCGCGATCGGACGCATGCTGCCCGCCGCGATCGGCCTCATCTTCGTGCTCACGGTCGTGACCGCCGGCCTCGGCGTGGTGTTGGCTCACTTCACCGGCCTGACGCCGCTGGAGGGCTACCTGGCCACCAGCCCCGGAGGGGTCTATGCCGTCCTCGCGACCGCCGCCGAGACCGGATCCAACGTCACGTTCATCATCGCGGCGCAGGTGGTGCGCATACTGCTGATGCTGTTCGCGGCGCCCTTCATGGCGCGCTGCGTGGTGTGGGCCAGTCAGCGGTTCAGCCCTCAGAGCCGCGCGATCACCGAGCCGAGCAGGGAGCCCATCCGGGTCGCGGACTGACGGCCCGCCGCCAACACCTCGTCGTGACTGAGCGGATGCCCCGTCATGCCTGCGGCCAGATTCGTCACCAACGACACCGCAAGCACCTGCGCACCGGCCGCGCGCGCGGCGATGGTCTCGTGCACGGTCGACATCCCGACCAGGTCGGCGCCGAGGGTGCGGAGCATCCGGATCTCGGCAGGCGTCTCGTACTGCGGGCCGGGCAGCCCGGCGTAGACGCCCTCGGCCAGCGACGGTTCGATCTCATGGGCAATGGCCCGCAGCCGCGGCGAGTACGCGTCGACCAGGTCCACGAATTCCGCGCCGACCAGGGGTGATCGCGCGGTCAGATTGAGATGGTCGCTGATCAGCACCGGCTGGCCGACGGTGAAATCCTCGCGAAGCCCGCCCGCCGCGTTGGTCAGCACCACGGTCTGCGCACCCGCGGCACACGCGGTGCGTACCGGGTGCACGACGTGGCGCAGGTCGTGTCCCTCGTAGGCATGGATGCGGCCGACGAACACCAGCACCCGATGGTCGCCGATGCGCAGCGACAACGCCTCTCCGCCGTGGCCCGCCGCGGTGGGCGGGGTGAATCCGGGCAGCTCCGCGATCGGCACGACGGCCACCGGATCGCCGAGCGCAGCAACAGCAGGTGCCCAGCCTGACCCCAGCGTCACCACGACGTCGTGCACGTCGACGCCGGTGCGGTCGCGAATGGCGGCCGCCGCAACTTGGGCCACCGCCGCTGGGCTCGTCACAGTGGGCGAGCATATCTGTCACCATGCGCTTTGCGGCGCAATGAGATACTGCCAAGATGTCCACCGCCACCGCGTCGATAAGCGTCGAAGACGCCGTCAACCGACGCCGTGCGGATCTGGTCGAGCTCTCCCACGCGATTCACGCGGAGCCCGAACTCGCGTTCGCCGAGTACCGCAGCTGTGCCAAGACGCAGGCACTGGTGGCCGAGTACGGCTTCGAGATCACTGCGGCACCCGGCGGCTTGGACACCGCGTTTCGCGCCGACTACGGCAGCGGCCCGCTGGTCATCGGCATCTGCGCCGAATACGACGCGCTTCCCGGTATCGGACATGCGTGTGGGCACAACATCATCGCCGCTTCCGCGGTGGGCACCGCGCTGGCGCTGGCCGAGGTGGCCGACGACCTGGGGTTGACGGTAGTGCTGCTCGGCACGCCCGCCGAGGAGGCCGGCGGCGGAAAAGCGTTGCTGCTCAAGGCCGGAACGTTCGACGACATCGCCGCGACGGTGATGCTGCATCCCGGCCCGCTGGATATCGCCCGGGCACGGTCGCTGGCGTTGTCTCAGGTCGCGGTCGGCTACGTCGGCCGAGAGGCCCACGCCGCCGTCGCGCCGTATCTGGGTGTCAACGCCGCGGACGCGATCACCGTTGCGCAGGTCGCGATCGGGCTGTTGAGACAGCAGCTGGCGCCGGGGCAGATGGTGCACGGCATCGTCACCGATGGCGGGCAGGCCACCAACATCATTCCCGGCCACGCCGAAATGCAGTACACGATGCGGGCCAACGACGCGGCGTCGCTGCGCGAGCTCGAAGAGCGGATCGGCAACTGCTTCCTCGCCGGCGCAGTGGCGACGGGTTGTGACCACCAGGTCGAGGAGACCGAACCGCCCTATCACGAGCTCACCCCCGACAAATGGCTCGCCGATACCTTCCGCGCCGAAATGGTGCGACAAGGCCGGTCTCCTGTCGCCGAGGAGGTGGAGGCGGCGCTGCCACTGGGCAGCACCGACATGGGCAATGTCACGCAGGTGATGCCTGGCATCCATCCGATCGTCGGCATCGACGCCGAAGGGGCTTCGGTGCACCAACCGGCCTTCGCCGCGGCCGCCGCCGGGCCCAGCGCCGACACCGCCGTCGTCGAGGGCGCGATCATGCTGGCCCGCACGGTCGTCGCCCTGGCCGAGACGCCGGCCGAGCGGGACCGGGTCCTTGAGCTGTTGGCGAGGCGGGCCTCATGAGCATCCGAAGACGACCGCGAGTGATCGCAGCGAGGTACCAGCGAGGACCCGTGGGCCCACGCCCGCAGGGCAGGGGACGAGCGGGAGACGAGGCATGAGCATCGTCGACACCACCGAGCTCTGGCTGGATGCCCACTACGACGACATGGTGGCCTGGCGCAGGCACATTCACGCCCACCCGGAGCTGGGCCGTCAAGAGTTCGCGACCACCCAGTTCGTCGCCTCCCATCTGGCCGACGCGGGCCTCAACCCGAAGGTGCTGCCCGGCGGTACAGGGCTGACCTGTGACTTCGGCCCGGAGCATGGGCCGCGGATCGCGTTGCGGGCCGATATGGACGCGTTGCCGCTGGCCGAGCGGACCGGCGCGCCGTACGCGTCGGTGGTGCCCAACGTCACGCACGCATGCGGCCACGACGCGCATACGGCGATCCTGCTCGGCGCGGCGATGGCGCTGGCGGCGGTGCCCGAACTGCCGGTGGGTGTGCGGCTGATCTTCCAGGCCGCCGAGGAGCTGATGCCCGGTGGGGCGATCGACGCCATCGCGGCCGGAGCGCTGACCGGGGTGTCGCGGATCTTCGCGCTGCACTGCGATCCGCGGTTGGCGGTCGGCAAGGTCGCGGTGCGGCCCGGCCCGATCACGTCGGCCGCCGATCAGGTCGAGGTGACCCTGCAATCGCACGGCGGACACACGTCGCGGCCACACCTGACCGGCGATCTGGTCTATGGGCTCGGCACGCTGATCACCGGTGTGCCCGGCGTATTGTCGCGCCGCATCGACCCGCGCAACAGCACGGTGATGGTGTGGGGTGCGGTCAATGCCGGCGTGGCCGCGAATGCCATTCCGCAGACCGGCACGCTGGCGGGAACCATCCGCACCGCGAGCCGCGACACCTGGGATGCGATGGAATCCATTGTGCGCGAGATCGTTTCGTCGCTGCTGGCGCCGCTGGGCATCGAGTACAGTTTGCAGTATCGGCGCGGCGTGCCGCCGGTGGTCAACGAGGAGATCTCCACGCGCATTGTCACCCACGCGATCGAGGCAATCGGCTCCGACGTGCTGTGTGACACCCGGCAATCCGGCGGCGGCGAGGACTTCTCTTGGTACCTCGAGGAGGTGCCCGGTGCGATGGCCCGGCTGGGCGTGTGGACCGGCCGCGGCCCGCAACTCGACCTGCACCAGCCGACGTTCGACGTTGACGAGCGGTCGCTGGCGGTGGGTGTTCGGGTGCTGGTCAACATCATCGACCAAGCGGCCCACTTCTAACCCCTCCCTCCGCGAGCGACCGTGTCTGTGCGTCGACACGCCGTTGCTTGTTGTTATTTCGCGGTCGCTCGCACGAGGCGGCTATCCACAAATCGCCGCTCATCCACAAATCGGTCCTCGTCTCTTTCGATCGTCGTCGGCGTTCTCGACGATCGACTCCATGGACGAGCTCGACCGATTGTTCGACGAACAGGGTGGGGTAGCAACGAGCGGCCAGATTTTGCGTCATCTAACAAGACGCGGGTTCGAAGCTGAGCTGAAAACGGGCGATCTGGAACGCATTTGGCAAGGCATTTACTGTCGCGGCAAGCCCACCGACGAACTGCGACTACGCGGTCTCGATATGTCGTGCGGCACCGCCGTACCTGTTTGCCTTGGCACCGCCGCTGCCCTGCATGGATTTGACACGGAACAGCCGGCCGACCTACACGTGCTCAGTCCGGCGGGTTCCCGTCTCCGTTCCGTTGACGGTCTGGTTGTGCATCGTCGCGACGGCGCACCGTTGGTCTTGGTTGGTGAGCGTCCGGCCACTTCGCCCGCTTGGACGGCCGTGGAAGTTGCCCGCAGCCTGCGTCGTCCTCGCCTGCTCGCGACGCTAGACGCCGCGCTGCGCAGCCAAAGTTGCTCCCAGCCCGAACTGTGGCGAGCGGCTAGGCACCAGGCTGGTCGGAGGGGGATCGTCGCGGTTCGGGACCTGATTGCGCTGGCAGACGGGCGCGCGGAATCGCCAATGGAAAGCGAGGCGCGGTTGGCAATGATCGACGGCGGACTGCCGATTCCGGATCTGCAATACGAGATTATCGATGGGAATGGTGACCTCCGGCGCGTCGATTTCGCATGGCCGGAGCAGCGTGTCGCGGTGGAGTACGACGGCGTTGACTGGCACAGCGGTGCTGAGGCGATGCGCCGCGACCGTAAGCGCGCCGCAGCCCTTTTGGACGTGGGATGGATCGTGATGGCGATCGTCTTCGACGATGTCCGATATCGCTCGTGGGAGTTCGTCGCGCGGATCGACGCGCAGCTTCGTCGCGCTCGCGCCGCTTGAGCGACCCAGAAAAGCCAACAATCTGCGGCGTGTCGCGGACAGACACGGTCACTCGCGGGGATGCGGGGCTACGTGCCGGGGCCGATGTTTCGCGCGGGGCGGGTCCGCAGATCGTGTACGTATTCGGCTGGCGCGCCGGCGATTTCGGCCGCGTCGGCCATGACGCCGAGGTAACGCGCCGACGGAATACCGCCTTCCCACGCATCCACCACATACAACCAGGCCAGCACCGGCTCAAACGTGGTATCCGAGGATGTGCGGTCCACCCGACATCGGATCTTCTTGTGGATGCCCAGCTCTGAGCCTTCCCAGCGGTCGAGGTTCTCCTCGTCTTCCTTGGTCATGTCGTAGAGCACGACGAACACCTTGGACTGCGGGTCCTCGACAACCGTTGCCAGCGCGCCATCCCAGCCGATGTCCTCGCCACCGAACGTCAGCCGCCAGCCATGTAGCCACCCAGTCCCCGCCATCGGCGAATGCGGGGCACGCTGCAGCATCTGCTCCGGATGCATGTTCGATCCGTAGGCGGCGTAGATCGGCACGGGGAAAGCCTAAGGCTTTGCCTCCTGCCCGGGCGATCAACCGTCGGCTTGGCTAGATCTGATGGTTGGACTCCTCAACGCGGCTCGTCCCTCGCCGCTTGATCGTCGTCCCGCTAGGTTAAGGGCCGTGACAACCCGCATCGTGATCATCGGCGGCGGACCCGCCGGCTATGAGGCGGCGCTCGTCGCCGCCGCCCGCGGCCCCGAGGTCGTCGACGTCACCGTCGTCGACTCCGACGGCATCGGCGGCGCCTGCGTGCTCTGGGACTGCGTGCCCTCCAAGACGTTCATCGCGTCCACCGGCGTGCGCACCGAGCTGCGGCGCGCCCCTGATCTGGGTTATGCAATCGAGTTCGAGGACGCCAAGATCTCGCTGTCGAAGATCAACGAACGCGTCAAGACATTGGCGGCCGCGCAATCCGCCGACATCGCCGAGCGGCTTCGCAACGAGGGAGTGACGTTGATCGCCGGCCGCGGTGAGTTGATCGACGACGTGCCCGGCATGGCTGCGCATACCGTCAAGATCACGGCGCACGACGGCGCCGTCAGCGCGATCAAGGCCGACGTGGTGCTCATCGCCACCGGTGCCAGCCCGCGAGTGCTGCCCGGCGCCGAGCCTGATGGCGAACGAATCCTGAACTGGCGCCAGCTCTACGACCTCGACGAGCTGCCAGAACACCTCGTCGTCGTCGGCTCCGGCGTGACCGGCGCCGAGTTCGTCAACGCCTACACCGAGCTCGGGGTGAAGGTCACCGTGGTGGCGAGCCGCGACCAGATCCTGCCGCACGAGGATTCCGACGCTGCGGCGGTGCTCGAGGACGCGCTGGCGTCGCGCGGTGTGACGCTGGTCAAGAACGCCCGCGCCGACAAGGTCACCCGCGACGGCGACGGCAATGGCATCCGGGTGACGATGACCGACGGCCGCACCGTCGAGGGCAGCCACGCGCTGATGACGGTCGGGTCAGTGCCCAATACCAGCGGCCTCGGCCTCGACCGTGTCGGCATCGAACTCGGAAAGGGCGACTATCTGAAGGTCGATCGGGTGTCGCGCACGTCGGTGCCCGGCATTTATGCGGCCGGCGACTGCACCGGCCTGATGCTGCTGGCGTCCGTCGCCGCGATGCAGGGCCGGATCGCGATGTACCACGCCCTAGGCGAAGGGCTCGAGCCCATCCGCCTGCGCACGGTGGCCGCTGCGGTGTTCACCCGCCCCGAGATCGCGGCGGTCGGGGTGCCGCAGTCCAAGATCGACGACGGATCCGTCCCTGCCCGCACGGTGATGCTGCCGCTGAACACGAACGCTCGGGCCAAGATGTCGGGTCTGCGCCGCGGCTTCGTCAAGATCTTCTGCCGGCCTGCCACCGGCGTGGTCATCGGTGGCGTGGTGGTCGCGCCGATCGCCTCGGAGCTGATCATGCCGATCGCGTTGGCGGTGCAGAACGGCAACGATGTCGAAGACCTCGCACAGACGTTCTCGGTGTACCCGTCGCTTGCGGGGTCGATCACCGAGGCGGGCCGACGTTTGATGGCGCACGACGATTTGGACTGAGTCCACGTAACCTGGGATGGGCGAACCTCGTACCGACGAGTAACAAGGAGTCCATTCGAAGTGATTGACCCGAACCCCGCGCCGGGCAAAGGGCAGACCTTCCTGGGCCCCAAGCAGCGCGAACAAGCCTGGAAGAGACTCGGCAGCGAACAGTTCGACGTCGTGGTGATCGGCGGCGGGGTGGTCGGAGCCGGAGCCGCCCTTGACGCGGCCACCCGCGGGCTCAAGGTCGCGCTCGTGGAGGCCCGCGACTTCGCCTCGGGCACGTCAAGCCGCAGCTCGAAGATGTTTCACGGCGGCCTGCGCTATCTCGAGCAACTGGAGTTCGGGTTGGTCCGCGAGGCGCTGCACGAGCGGGAGTTGTCGCTGACCACGCTGGCGCCTCATCTGGTCAAGCCGCTACCGTTCCTCTTTCCGCTGACCAAGCGTTGGTGGGAGCGGCCGTACGTCGCCGCGGGCATCCTTCTCTACGACCAGCTGGGAGGAGCGAAATCCGTTCCGGCCCAAAAGCATTTGACCCGCGCGGGCGCCCTGCGACTGTCACCGGGCCTGAAGCGCACATCGCTGATCGGTGGCATCCGCTATTTCGACACCGTGGTCGACGACGCGCGTCACACCATGACGGTCGCGCGCACCGCGGCCCAATACGGCGCGGTGGTGCGGTCGTCGAGCCAGGTGGTGTCGCTGCTGCGCGAGGGCGACCGGGTGACCGGGGTGACGATCCGCGATTCGGAGGACGGCGCGATCACCGAGGTGCACGGTCACGTCGTCGTCAACGCCACCGGTGTGTGGACCGACGAGATCCAGGCGCTGTCCAAGCAGCGCGGGCGGTTTCGGGTTCGCGCGTCCAAGGGCGTGCACATCGTCGTGCCGAGGGACCGGATCGTCAGCGAGGTCGCGATCATCCTGCGCACCGAGAAGTCGGTGCTGTTCGTCATCCCGTGGGGCACGCACTGGATCATCGGCACCACCGACACCGACTGGAACCTCGATCTGGCGCACCCCGCGGCCACCAAGGCCGACATCGACTACATCCTCGGCCACGTCAACACCGTGCTGGCCACGCCGTTGACCCACGACGACATCGACGGGGTCTATGCGGGGCTGCGCCCGCTGCTTGCCGGAGAGAGCGAGGAGACGTCGAAGCTGTCGCGCGAGCACGCCGTCGCGGTGCCTGCGCCCGGCTTGGTCGCCATCGCAGGCGGCAAGTACACCACCTACCGGGTGATGGCGGCCGACGCGATCGACGCCGCCGCCGAGTACATCCCGGCCAGGGTGGCACCCTCGATCACCGAGAAAGTGCCGTTGATGGGTGCCGACGGTTATTTCGCGCTGATCAACCAGACCGAGCATGTCGGCGCGCGATACGGGCTGCACCCGTATCGGGTGCGTCATCTGCTCGACCGGTACGGCTCGCTGATCGGTGAGGTGCTGCAAATGGCCGAGGGCCGACCGGAGCTGCTGACCCCGATCACGGAGGCGCCGGTGTATCTGAAGGTGGAGGCCTGGTACGCGGCTGCGGCGGAAGGCGCACTGCACCTCGAGGACATTTTGACCCGCCGCATGCGTATCGGGATCGAGTACCCGCATCGGGGCATGGACTGCGCCCGCGAGGTCGCCGAAGTGGTTGCACCCGTTCTTGGTTGGAGCGCCGCGGACGTGGACCGCGAGGTGGCCACCTATATCGCGCGGGTCGAAGCCGAGGTGATGTCGCAGGCCCAGCCCGACGACGAGTCCGCCGATGCGCTGCGGGCCGCGGCGCCGGAGGCGCGCGCGGAGATCCTCGAGCCGGTGCCGCTCAATTGAGACGTGCCGCACCACTGCCGGTGCGCGACGGACTCGGGCCGGCGCGGGTGCGGCTGCGCGGCGGAGGAACGGTGCTGAGCGAATTGGTGTCTCGGTTCGGGGATGCGGCGGGCGTGAAAGTGGCTGCGGGAGAAGTGGTTAGCGCCGACGGCGGTCCCGTCACCGAGACGACGGTGTTGCCGGCGGGCGAGAGCGTGTACCTGTACCGCGAGCTGCGCGACGAGGTCGCGGTGCCCTACGACATTCCGGTGCTGTACCGCGACGACGACATCATCGTGGTCGACAAGCCGCATTTCCTGGCCACCATGCCGCGCGGCCGCCACGTCGCGCAGACCGCACTGGTACGGCTGCGCCGCGAATTCGACCTGCCGGAGCTTTCACCCGCACATCGGCTGGACCGCCTGACTGCCGGCGTGCTGTTGTTCACCACCCGCCGCGAGCTGCGTGGCCGGTATCAGACGCTGTTCGCGCGCGGCGAGGTGTGCAAGACATACCTGGCGCGGGCGGGCGTCGACCCGCAACTTGAATTGCCGACGGTGGTGCGGAGCCGGATCATCAAGCGGCGTGGCCACTTACAGGCTGTCGAAGAGCCCGGTATGCCGAACGCCGAGACACTCGTCGAACACTCCGGAGATGGCCTGTACCGGCTTACCCCTCGCACGGGACGCACCCATCAGCTCCGTCTCCACATGGCCGCGCTGGGTCTGCCGATCATCGGAGATACGTTGTACCCGAAGGTCATTGACGTGCCGCCCGACGATTTCTCGCGACCGCTGCAACTGCTCGCGCACCGCCTTGAGTTCGAGGATCCGGTCAACGGGCGCCGGCGCGAGTTCGTCAGCACACGCGCCTTGTGACCGTCACCGACGAATGTCGGGCTGGTCCCATAGTTGGGCTCCCGCAGCGATCACCGCCCGGTTGCGTTCCGCGACGGTCCTGAGCACCATCTTGACCAGCCATCGGTCGTAGCTCATGTACCCGTTGACCTCGTTTTCGACATCGGTCGTCTGGGTGTAGATCGCACCCGAGAGGCCGCCCTTGCGCACAGCCTCTTCCAGGTCGCGGCTGACCTCGACGTAGCGTTCGGTCAATCGCGCCTTGCTGTCGGTCATCTCGTAGGCCTGCGGCCGCCCCGGCCAACTGTTTCCGCTGAGCACCAGGCCAAGCCCGCCATACTCACCGTCGACCACCACGCGGTGCTCGAGTGGCACCGGACGGTCGCCGAGCATCAGCCGTTCGTCGGGCTTGGTCGCTGGGTCGTCGTGCAGCACTGGACGGCCGGGCCCGACGTAGGTGTGATCGTCGTAGACGTCCCCTGACCTGGTGTCACCGCGCGACTTGCAGCAGTTCACCCCGCTGTTGGCGTTGACCATTCTGGTCGGGTCCTGGGCTTTCACCAGATTCGCGATCCTGGCGGTGTCGTATTCGCCCCAGCCCTCGTTGAACGGAACCCAGCCGACGATCGAGGTGACGCTGCGCAGCTGGTCGATCATCGCCACCAGCTCTTTCTCGAAATTCGCCTTCGCCGCGGGAACCGGATCGGGGGCCGGGCCGACGGGGATGTCGAGCGAGACGTCCAGCGAGGGCATGTCCTGCCACACCAGCAGCCCGAGCCTGTCCGCCCAGTAGTACCAGCGCGCCGGTTCCACCTTCGCGTGCTTGCGGACGAAGTTCATGCCCAGCGCCTTGGTTCGTTCGAGGTCGAACCTCAGCGCGTCGTCGGTCGGCGCCGTGTAGATCCCGTCGGGCCAGTAGCCCTGGTCCAGCGGACCGTGCAGGAAGGTGACCTTGTCGTTCAACGTGATTCGCGGCCGGCCTTTCGCATCCCTGATGGTGCCGATCGTCCGCAATCCGGCATAGCTAAAGACCTGGTCGACCAGCTTCCCCGACGGGCCCACCAGCCGGACCTTGATGTCGTACAGGTACGGGTCGTCTGGCGTCCACAGCCGCGGGTTGGGCACCGTGACACGCACCGGCTCACCCGGTTTACCGGATGAGCGCGCCACCGCCGCGCCGCTCGGCATCGACACGATCACCTCGGCGCGCTGGTCGCTGGTGCCGGAAACCCTCGGGGTAACAGTCAGACCGGTCAGGTCCGGGGTGATGTCGAGCTTGTCGATGTGTGTGGCGCGCACCGGCTCCATCCACACCGTCTGCCAGATGCCCGATGCACCCGTGTAGAAGAGCCCTTCGGGGTCGTTGCGCTGCTTGCCGACCGGGAAGGGGTTGGTCTCGTTGCGGTCCTCGACCCGCA
>DATFCF010000441.1:0-3823 GCA_035253445.1 Mycobacterium sp. | reverse complement strand
GGGCCGTAGCAGCCCAGCCCGTCGGCCGTGTCGGACAACCCGTCGATATGCAGACCGCGGGTGGCGATCAGCAGCGCCGCCACCGCCAGCACGCCGGACAGTGCGCTGCCCGATCCGAACGCCTTCGATGCCGCCCACAGCACAGCGGCGGCCAGCGCCCCGAGCGCGATGCCGGCCAGCGGCAGTGCGGTCAACGCGCCCCTTCCGATGCGCCCGGTGTGCCTCGCCGGTGTCGGGAGGATGGTGCCGAACGCGAAAGCGCCCGCGACCGAACGGATCACGCAGTGATTCCGGCTTCGTCGAACGTTGCCATCGACGCCAGCGTGGCCACCGCCGCCCGCACGATCGGCAGGGCGACCGCTGCGCCAGTGCCCTCGCCGAGCCGCATCCGCATGTCGACGAGCGGTTCCAGCTCAAGGCGCTGCAATGCGACGGCGTGGGCCGGCTCGGGGGAGCGGTGACCGGCCTGCCACCACTGCCGTGCGCCCGGCGCGAGCCGGTCGGCAACCATCGCGGCGGCGGTCACCACCAGGCCGTCGAGCAGCAGCGGCGTGCGGCGCACCGCCGCCTGCGCACAGAATCCCGCCATCGCGGCGATGTCGGCGCCGCCGCAGATACGCAGCAACGCAACCGGATCCGCGGCCAGCCCGCGGGCGCGATACAGCGCATCGCGGACCGCGGCGGTTTTGCGGGCCCAGCCGGCGTCGTCGATGCCGGTTCCCCGCCCGACCGCGGCGACCGGTTCGGTGTCGGTCAGCGCCGCGATCAAAGTGGTTGCCGCCGTGGTGTTTCCGATGCCCATGTCGCCGGCGATCAGCAGGTCCGCTCCGGCGTCCACCTCTTCGTCGGCGATCCGGCGGCCCGCCTCGATCGCGGCCGCCACCTCGTCGGCGGACAGCGCATCTTCGACGGCGATGTTGCCGCTGCCGCGGCGTATTTTGTGCGCGCCGATCGACGGCGACAGTGGCTCGTCGGTGTCGACCGCGATGTCGACTACGCGCACGCTGGCACCTGCCGCCTCGGCCAGCACGTTGATCGCCGCCCCGCCTGCGTCGAAGTTGGCGACCATCTGCGCGGTGACCTCCGCCGGGTACGCCGAAACCGCGGCGGTGGTGACGCCGTGATCCCCGGCGAACACCACCACCCGCGCACGCTCGAACTGCCGAGGCGGGCAGGTGCCCTGGCACGAAGCCACCCACACCGACAGATCCTCGAGCCTGCCCAGCGCGCCGGGGGGCTTGGTCAACCGGTCCTGCCGGGCCCGCGCAGCGGCAGCCGCTGCAGCGTCAGGCGGCGCGATCGCCGCGAACTCCGTCAGTTCCCCGGTCGCTTCGCTCTTGCCCGCCGGTGTCACGCCGGCTCCTTGACGGTCATCGGCTGTCCCGCGACCACCAGCACCACCTGGTCACAGAGCTTGGCCAGCCTCTGGTTGAGGGTGCCGAGCTCGTCGGCGAACCGGCGACCGGATTCGGTTTGGGGCACCACGGTCAACCCGACCTCAGGGCTGACCAGCAGCAGCGGCGCCGCGAAGGCGGCCACCGCGTCCAGTAGATCCTCGACCTCGGCACCGACCGAGGCGCCGGTCCACGCGCCGCGCCGGTCCATTGCTGCGGTCAGCCAGCCGCCGATATCGTCGACGAGGGTGGCGGTCGCCGCATCCGAGCGCAATTGCGTTGCTACATCGACGGTTTCGACGGTCACCCATTGTGACGGCCGGCGTTCGCGATGTGCGGCTACGCGGGCAGACCAGTCGGAGTCAGCACCGGAGGCCGGGCCGGTGGCTAGGTAGCGCACGGGTAGACCCTCGCCGATCGATTCAACGATCGCGGTCTCGGCCCACTGCGACTTGCCCGACCGGATACCACCGAGCACCAGGGTGCGCACCGCCCGCTCAGGTGATCTTGTCGCCGCGGTTGACCTGCGGCCGCGGCGCACGCATCCGGCGCAGCTGCGAAGCGCGGCTGGCCGCGTAAAAGCCTAACTTCCAACCACTTTCGGTGTTGTCGGGGAACTTTTCGTCGACCATCCGGTTGACCTTGCGCCCGACGAGGAAGCCGTCGATCACCATGATCAGCACCAGCACCAGCATCGCGGGGGACAGCAGGCGCTGTACCTGAACCGACGGCACCGCCAGCATGACGAAGATCAGGCCCAACGCCGCCGGCATGAACAAGCCGAGCACGTTGCGGCGCGAATCCACCACGTCGCGGGCGAACCGCCGCTCCGGCCCCTTGTCGCGAGGCAGCAGGTAGGCGTCCTCGCCGGCCATCATCTTTTCGCGGCGATCGGACATATCCGCGCGCCGGGTGAGGCGTTCTGCCTTGCGCTCCGCACGTGAAAGCTTCGGACCGCCGAGTTCCTTGCGGCGTCTGCGCGCCTCGGCGGCCGTCATCGGCGCGGGCGCGACGGGGCCGCGTTTGCGGGCGGCCTCGCTGCGTTTCGGGGTGGGCCTGCCCTTCGGTGCGGTCGAGCGGGCTTCCTTGATGTCGGTCTGGAGGGCGTCTTGGGCGTCCTCGGAACCGGCGTCGTCCGACGGGGTGTTGTCTTTGCGGCGGCCCAGCAGATTCACGCTTGTCAGGTTACTTCCGGTAGCCCCGAGCCCGACATGCACCTGCGGTATTCGCCCAATACTCTGCTGTGATGAGCGGCGCGCGCGTATTGATCGCCCCGGATTCGTTCGGAGACAGCCTTACTGCCGTACAGGCCGCCGAGGCCATCGCCGCCGGATGGCGTCGCGCCCGTCCCGACGACACGCTGACCCTGGCGCCGCAGTCCGACGGCGGACCCGGATTCGTCGGCGTGCTGGCCAGCCGGCTCGGCGACCTGCGCACGCTTCGGGTGAGCGGACCTCTGGCGGCTGAGGTATCCGCGGACTGGGTGCTCGACGATGCCGCGCCGGGCACCGCCTACATCGAATGCGCCCAGGCGTGCGGGCTGGCGTTGTTGGGCGGACCGCCGACCGTTCATACCGCGGTGGCCGCGCACAGCAGGGGAGTCGGGCAGCTCATCGCGGCGGCGCTCGAGGCCGGAGCCGGGCGGATCGTCGTCGGCCTCGGCGGTAGCAGCTGCACCGATGGCGGCCGCGGCTTGGTCGACGAACTCGGCGGGCTGGCTGCCGCGCGCAAGCTGCTGGCCGGGGTCGAGCTCATCGCCGCCACCGACGTGGAGCACCCGCTGCTCGGACCGATGGGCGCCGCGACGGTGTTCGGCCCGCAGAAGGGAGCCGACCCCGAAACCGTGCTCGTCCTCGAGAAAAGCCTCACCGACTGGGCCGCAGAGCTCGACGCGGCGGCCGGCAGCACCGTCAGCGCCGAACCGGGCGCGGGCGCAGCAGGCGGGATCGGCGCCGCACTGTTGGCACTGGGCGGCAGGCGCGAATCAGGGGCGGCGGTCATCGCCGAACACACCCGGCTCGCCGATGATGTGGCCGCCGCCGAACTTGTCATCACCGGCGAGGGCCGGTTCGACGACCAGTCGCTGCACGGCAAGGTGGTCAGCGCACTCGCAGGAGCGGCGCGGTCGCGACACGTACCCGTGCTGGTGCTGGCTGGGCAGATCACGCTCGACCCAGCCGCGCTTGACGTGGCGGGAATCACGGCGGCGCATTCGGTGGCCGACCACGCCGGGTCGGTGCAGCTGGCCATTGACGATGCGGCGAACCAGCTGGCTGGGCTAGCCCAGCGGGTGGCGGCGACATGGGGATGAGTTCCGGCGGGCTGGAGCGAAGCGACATGGGGATGAGTTCCGGCGGGCTGGAGCGAAGCGACATGGGGATGAGTTCCGGCGGGCTGGAGCGAAGCGACATGGGGATGAGTTCCGGCGG
>DATFCF010000440.1:0-2853 GCA_035253445.1 Mycobacterium sp. | reverse complement strand
CCAGAGAGTGGCGGCGTCCTGCCGGTTCGGAAGGTGGTGCACGTACGCCTCGCCGGGCCGGAACACCTGCTCGGGGTGCCCGTCGAACTGGGGCGGATTCACCCCGCCGTGCAGATGCGTCGCCGTGGGCACCTGGGTGCGGTCCCGTTCGCTCAGTCCGTGCAGCGACGTATCGAAGTCGACGGCGAACGGGTGGACGGTGATGTTGTTCCGGAACGCGACCGTCGTCGGCTGATCGACGTGCGCCTCGATCGTCGCCCCCAGATAGTCCGCGCCGCTGTATGCCAGCGCCGGCGAAGGTGCCAGGTCCGTGTGGAACTGATGAATCGTGCTGCTCGCCTGTACGCCGACGCTCGTCCCGGACGTCGTCGGCAGGATCGGCAGCCGGTCGCGATACGGCTGGATCGGCGGCGAGGAGAACATCAACGGTCGCAGCGGATCGATGTCGAAGGGGAACGCGCTCGCCGAACCGGCCGACACCGCGCCCAGCCCACCGCCGAGCGCTGCCGCCCGCAGGAACGATCGGCGCGAGATCCGTCCACTCATGTCGGTCACTTCGTGCGTGTCACGCGGAAAGACGATTCGAGATCGGTCCACGACCACGTTACTCCGCCTGGTGCGGCAACCGCCCGGGATCCGGACGAACGCTCGTCGCACGACGACGACCGTTCACCGACCTCACAGCGGCCGCTCATGGATCACTCAGCGTCGGTTGGCACACTGTGTGTCGTGACCGAATCGACCAGCAGGCTTCGTCACAGTGTTCGTCGCCTCGCCTTCGCCGCGGCGGGTGTGGTGGCACTGTGCGCGCTGTACATCATCCGCCCCGAATCGTCGGGAGTCGTCCTCCCGGAGGCACTCCGGCCCGTCGCCGAACCCGTGATCCAGGCGATCGACATCACGACGGTCCTCGCAGCGGCCGTCGTTCTCGCCATCGTCGCGGCGGTGCGAAAACTCTCGTACGGCATGGGGGCGGTACTGCTGCTGTGTATCGGCGCGAATCTCACCAGCGCCGCAGTGCGGGCCTGGGAATCGGATGCGCCATCCGCGGTACTGCCGAGCGGGCACGTCGTCGCCGTCACCGCCCTGTACGGTTCGGCGCTGCTGGTGTCGGCGCCCCGGTTCCGGCCCGTCATCGCGGGCCTGGGTTTCGCCGTCGTCCTCGGTGTCGCGGGCGCCGCTGCGCTTGTCGAATCCACCGGCATCTTCGGCCTCGCGGCCAGTCTGATCATCTTCGCGATCTGGTGGGCGCTGGCGTCCACCCTGATGCTGTACTCCCCCGTCGCGGCCGAGCGCGAAGAGCGCCGGCCCGACACCGCGGCCATCGCCTTCTCCCGGCACCTGTGAGGCGGCTCCGCCGCCCGTGCGCCTTTTTGGTTGTTGCTGCTACCAGAAAGGCGCACGGGCGCGAAGCGCCTACAGGGCTTTGAGTTCCTCGGTGACCTCGGCGACCGACTTCTTCGCGTCCCCGAACAGCATCGAGGTGGTGTCCGCGAAGAACAGCGGGTTGTCGATACCGGCGAACCCGGAATTCATCGACCGCTTCAGCACGATCACCGACTTCGACTGATCCACATTCAGGATCGGCATCCCGTGAATCGGCGACGACGGATCATTCCGCGCGGCCGGGTTGGTGACATCGTTCGCCCCGATCACCAGGGTCACATCGGTGCGCGCGAACTCGTCGTTGATGTCGTCCATTTCCTTCATCGCGTCGTACTCGACGTCCGCCTCCGCCAGCAGCACGTTCATGTGCCCGGGCATCCGGCCCGCCACCGGGTGGATGGCGTACTTGACCTCGACACCCTTCGACTCGAGCAGCTTGGCCATGTCCTTGACCGCGTGCTGGGCCTGCGCGACCGCCAGCCCGTACCCGGGAACCACGATCACCTGGTTCGCGTAGGCCATCTGGATCGCCGCATCGGCGGCGGAGGTGGCCTTCGCCGTCTTCGCGGCGGTGTCCCCGGCTGCCGCCGCTCCGCCGCCGCCGCCGAATCCGCCGGCGACGATCGCCGGAATGGACCGGTTCATCGCCTTCGCCATCAGGTTGGTCAGGATCGAACCCGACGCGCCGACGATCATGCCGGCGACGATCATCGCCGTGTTGTCCAGTGCCAGACCGGCGGCCGCGGCCGAGAGCCCGGTCAGGGCGTTGAGCAGCGAGATCACCACGGGCATGTCGGCGCCGCCGATCGGCAGCACCACCATCACCCCGAGCACCGCGGCGAGCAGCAGGACCAGCACGATCCACAGCTCCGACGCCCCGCCCAGCCCGGCGACCACCGCGCAGACGACCGCCGCGACCAGCAGCAGCACGTTGACCGCCTGCTGCGCCCGGCCCAGCCCCATCGGCCGGCCCGGCAGGATCTCCTGCAGCTTGCCGAACGCGATCAGCGAGCCCCAGAACGACACCGAGCCGACGATCGCCGCGAACAGCGAGGCGACGACGACGTAGGTCGCGGTATCGAGGAAGCCGCCGGACGTGCGGAACTCCGACCAGGCGATGAGCGCGACCGCCCCGCCGCCGACGCCGTTGAACAGCGCCACCATCTGCGGCATCGCCGTCATCTTCACCTGGCGTGCGGACGGCACCCCCAGCGCCGCCCCGATCACGAGGCCGACGACGATCAGGATCCAGTTGTGCCGCACCTGCAGCAGGGTCGCGAACACCGCGACGAGCATGCCGACGGCCGCGGTCTTGTTGCCGCGCACCGCCGTCCGCGGGCCGGTCAGCCCGGACAGGCCGACGATGAACAGCGAGAACGACACGATGTAGAGCAGCGGGACGACGGTGCCGACAGCCCCGCCCGTCGCCGGCTCGGTCACCGCGGCCATCTCGCCCCCGACAGCCAC
>DATFCF010000439.1:0-2518 GCA_035253445.1 Mycobacterium sp. | reverse complement strand
AGCTCGGCTCGGTGGGGGAGTCCGGGCTCGTGACAGGTGTGCCGGAGGTGCCCGTCTGGCAGCCCGCCAGCAGCGCACCCGCCGCGAGGACACCTACAAGGACCGGCCGGACCTTCATCTCGCCAAGGCTACTTAGTGGGATGGCAGGGTCACCGCAGTGACGCGCCAGCCATCGCGGCGTATCCGTCGGCCAGCGACCGCAGCTGCCCGGCACCGTCGCCGGTGAACGACGATCCGTGCATGATCGCAAGCGTCGCGGGGTTCAGCTCGGCGAGCTGCTCGAGCGTCGGCGCCAGGTTCGTCGTCAGCCCGGTGGCGTGGAACACCTCCTCGGCATCCAATGCCGGTGCCACACAATCGGATTCGGTCAGCGCTGCACCCTGGCCAGTCTGGGTCAGCAGATCGCCCGCGAATAGCGTTGAGGTCGTCTCGTCGAACCACAGCGCCGCCTCCCAGTTGTGTGGCACATGCGGGGTGGGGATGAAGCGCAGCCGGTGCCCGCCGATGTCGTGCACGGCGCCCGGCTCGGCGTCGGCGACCACGGGCGGCCGGTCGCACATGTCGATTAGCGACACCATGCAGGCCAGTGCGCCGTGGATCACCTCGGCGTTCGGCGCGGCGTCCAGCATGAGATTGACGGCTCCACACTCGTCGGCCTCGACATGGCCGAACGAGATCCACCTCAGCTTCTCCAGCGGCACGACCCGGTTGATGGCCTCCGACACCAGCGGGAACATCTGCCGATGTCCGCAGTGGAAGAGGAACGGCTCGTCGCCGAGCAGCAGGAATTGGTTGAAGGTGAAGCCGTTCTCGGTGATGTCCGGAACGAACGTCGACAACCGGTAGACATCCGTTCCGATCTCGTCGACTTTGGTGTCCATAGGCTGATGATGCGCCGATTTCTGCACCACGGTCGCGGATCGGACCACGGAACAGCGATGGCGCAGAACTCGCTGAGGGAGCGGGAACAAACGCGGCGGGCCCGCCGTTGACCACTTCGATAGTTGAGTGCCATACACTCAGGTCTGAGTTGACAGGGTACTGTCGGCCGGAGCAGTCTTGAGTGCGGTGCACTCAGACCCTAAGAACGTCTATTTCAGGAGGCAAAACCATGGCTCGTGCGGTCGGAATCGACCTCGGGACGACCAACTCCGTCGTCGCGGTACTGGAGGGTGGCGACCCCGTAGTGATCGCCAACTCCGAGGGCTCCCGCACCACGCCGTCCGTCGTCGCGTTCGCACGCAACGGCGAGGTGCTGGCCGGTCAGCCCGCCAAGAACCAGGCAGTGACCAACGTCGACCGGACCATTCGGTCGGTCAAGCGTGAGATGGGCACCGACTGGTCCGTGGAGATCGACGGCAAGAAGTACACGCCGCAGGAGATCAGCGCTCGCGTGCTGATGAAACTCAAGCGTGACGCCGAGAGTTACCTCGGCGAGGACATCACCGATGCGGTCATCACCGTGCCCGCCTACTTCAACGACGCCCAGCGCCAGGCCACCAAGGAGGCCGGCCAGATCGCCGGCCTGAACGTGCTGCGCATCGTCAACGAACCGACCGCGGCCGCGCTGGCCTACGGCCTGGACAAGGGCGAGAAGGAACAGACCATCCTGGTGTTCGACCTGGGTGGTGGCACCTTCGACGTCTCGCTGCTGGAGATCGGTGAGGGCGTCGTCGAGGTCCGCGCCACCTCCGGTGACAACCACCTCGGTGGCGACGACTGGGACGACCGGATCGTCGAGTGGCTGGTCGACAAGTTCAAGGGCACGTCGGGCATCGACCTGACCAAGGACAAGATGGCCATGCAGCGGCTGCGTGAAGCGGCCGAGAAGGCAAAAATCGAACTCAGCTCGAGTCAATCCACCTCGATCAACCTGCCCTACATCACCGTCGACGCGGACAAGAACCCGCTGTTCCTCGACGAGCAGCTGACCCGCGCCGAATTCCAGCGCATCACACAGGATCTGCTGGATCGCACCCGCAAGCCGTTCCAGTCGGTGATCGCCGACACCGGGATCTCGGTGTCGAACATCGACCACGTCGTGCTGGTCGGCGGCTCGACCCGGATGCCCGCGGTCTCGGAACTGGTCAAGGAGATGACCGGCGGCAAGGAGCCCAACAAGGGCGTCAACCCGGACGAGGTTGTCGCCGTTGGCGCCGCGCTGCAGGCCGGTGTGCTCAGGGGTGAGGTGAAAGACGTTCTGCTGCTTGATGTCACGCCGCTGTCCCTCGGCATCGAGACCAAGGGCGGCGTGATGACCAAGCTGATCGAGCGCAACACCACGATCCCGACCAAGCGGTCGGAGACCTTCACCACGGCCGACGACAATCAGCCGTCGGTGCAGATCCAGGTCTATCAGGGTGAGCGCGAAATCGCTTCGCACAACAAGCTGCTCGGCTCCTTCGAGCTGACCGGCATCCCGCCGGCTCCGCGCGGCGTCCCGCAGATCGAGGTCACCTTCGACATCGACGCCAACGGCATCGTGCACGTCACCGCCAAGGACAAGGGCACCGGCAAG
>DATFCF010000438.1:0-2846 GCA_035253445.1 Mycobacterium sp. | reverse complement strand
TCGACCCTGCTGACCGGCGACGTCCCGGCCGCCGTGGCCGACCTCAAGCAGCGGTCGGCCACCAAGCTCGTGATCATGGGCAGCGGCGTGCTGATCGGCTCGCTGATGGCCGCCAACCTGATCGACGAGTACCTGCTGATGATCCACCCGCTGGTGCTCGGCACCGGCCGGCACCTGTTTCCAGAAGGGGTTCAGGTCCCACTTCGACTCGCCGACGGCACCATCACGTCCACCGGGGTGGTGATCGCCGGCTACGTGCTGATGAGGGACTAAGAGCGTGTTGCAGAACCGTCTGGTGGCTAGCTGAACAGGTCGTCGGCGGCGTACTGGTCAGTCCAGTACTGCCAGACCTCGGTCACCTTGCCGTCGCGGATGTGGAAGACCAGGGTGTTGTTGTCCTCCAGGGTTCGGCCTTCCCGCTCGGCGTGGACCGAGTTGAGCCCGACCCCGTGCTCGTCGTTGGCGACGACGTCATGGACCTCGACACCGAAGTTGCCGCCGGTCAGTTCCATGGTCCGGCCGAAGTAGCCGAGGACGGCGTCGACGCCCTGGTGGTCGCCGGCCAGCTGGCTACGGCCGGGGGCATGCCAGACGATATCGGGGTGGAACAGCTCGCGCAGCGTGTCCATGTCGCCGCGGCTGAAGGCGTCATAGCCTCGCCGGATGAGGTCCTCGTTGGGATGCCCCATGGTTGCCCCTCCTGGTCGTCGTCGAGACATGGCGGACCCTAACAAGCGGTGAAGCGTCCAACAAGACGGTGGCTGGGCTCGTGGTGCAACCGACGCTTTCCACCAATCGCCACGGCGTTGTCAACCACATCAAGGAGCGGCGCAAGGGACGGCTGCGTCGCTGAGTACACCAAGTGGGCGAAACGGCTGGGGCGGCCCGTGGAACGCTTCGAGGGGGCGCATGTACCCCCGGGTTTCGCTTCCGCAGCGATCATCGCCAGTCTGCTCGCGATCGAGCGCACCGACTGGCTATTGTTCCAGCATCCGGTCGCCACCCAATCGGGGCGGCCAGCCAAGCCGCCAAGAGCCCGGCCGGAACCGACAACCCCATTTCTGGAGCTCTTCTCCCGCCTGCTCGCGGAACGAGCCGCCTCACCGACCTCCGACGAAAACCGCTGGCGGGCGAAGACCACCCGTAGGATCTGGTTCGTGCCTGAACAAGCAGGATGTGCCCCTTGCGTTATCCACAGATATGTCGACGCTACCCCGCCCGTCATTGCGTGGCGCTAGGATCGAACCCATGTTCGCACAGGAGCCGATGAACCGGCGGTGCTCGTTTGCCGAGTGCCAACGGCCTTACTATGCCAAGGGACTCTGTCGGTCGCACTACCAGCAGCAATTGCTCGGGCGGCCGCTACAACCGATCCGTCCTCGATCACAAGTCCGTGCGGACTGCGAATTCGAAGGCTGTGACAAGCGAGCGGTTAACCGAGGCCTCTGCCAGGCTCATGCCAAGCAGCGCCTGAAGGGGCAACCGCTGCGTCCTCTCCGGCCCTTCTACGGCAGGAAGGGCCCCTGCCGATTCGACGGCTGCCCCAAGCCTCGTGTGCCGGAGGCTTCTGCGCAGGGCACGCTGCGCAGTACTACAGCGGGCGACCGCTCGCCCCGCTCTTCAAGCCGAAGGTGGGATGTGACTTTCCTGGCTGCACTAAGCGTCACTTCGCCCTTGGGTACTGCCAGGGGCACTGGCGGCAGTTACGGGAGAAGCGACCGCTCGCTCCGCTTCGCGAAATGAAGGGCTGGCGTATGGATCGAGGCTACGTGCTGATCTTCGAGCCCACGCATCCCAATGCCCACAAAGACGGGTACGTTGCCGAACACGCAAAGGTCATGGCGGAAATGCTCGGCCGACCTCTCGAACGCTTCGAAGAGGTGCACCACAAGAACGGAATTCGCAGCGACAACAGGTCAGAGAACCTCGAACTATGGGCGCGCGGCATGCAGCCGCCTGGAAGCCGCGTGAGCGACCTAATCGATGCGGCTGTCAGAGTGCTCAAGCTCTATCGGCCTGAACTGCTGACGCAGTCTGCATTTGAGAATGAGCAGACGGAGAAGTGAGCCTAGGATCCAGGTGATCTATTTTGACGTAACTGCCGGGCGATCACGACCCGCAAAATCTGGTTCGTTCCCTCGTAGATTTGTGTAATTTTACTATCCCTCATCATCCGCTCCAAAGGAAAATCTTTAATGTAGCCGTAACCGCCCAGCAATTGCACCGCGTCGGTGGTGACCCGCATCGCAACGTCCGAGGCGAAGCACTTGGCCGAGGCCGCGGAGAAGGTGAGGGAGGGGTCGTTGCGGTCGGCCTGGGCCGCGGCCGAGTAGACCAGGGTCCGGGCGGCCTCGATCTGCATGGCCATGTCGGCCAGCATGAACTGGATGCCCTGGAAGTCCCCCACCGGCTGGCCGAACTGCTCGCGCTCCTGCACGTAACCCAGGGCGTAGTCCAGGGCCCCCTGGGCGATGCCGACGGCCTGGGCGCCGATGGTGACCCGGCTGTGGTCGAGGGCGCGCAGGGCCAGGGGGAAGCCCTGTCCCTCCTCGCCGAGGCGCATGTCGGCCGGGACGCGGACGTCGGTGCAGATGACCTCGGTGGTGGGCGAGCCGCGGATGCCGAGCTTGTCCTCGTGCTTGCCGATCTCGAAGCCGGGCATGGAGTCCTCGAGGATGAAGGCGCTGATGCCCTTGGACCCGGCCTCGGGGTCGGTGACGGCGTAGTAGACGTACAGCTTGCTGACCCCGCCGCCGGTGATGAACCGCTTGGTGCCGTTCAGGATGTAGTCGTCACCGTCGCGGACGGCCCGCGAGCGCATGGCGGCCGCGTCCGACCCCGACCCG
>DATFCF010000437.1:0-2179 GCA_035253445.1 Mycobacterium sp. | reverse complement strand
ACAAGGTGCTCGACCCGATCGTCGACGCGCACGAGAAAGCCGAAACTTATCCCGAAGGGGTGATGGCCCAGCTGGGCGCTGCTGGGCTGTTGAGCTTGCCGCAGCCCGAGGAGTGGGGCGGCGGCGGTCAGCCCTACGAGGTCTATCTGCAGGTGCTCGAGGAGATCGCGGCCCGGTGGGCGGCGATCGCGGTCGCGGTGAGCGTGCACAGCCTGTCGTCGCATCCGCTGCTGGCGTTCGGCACCGAGGAACAGAAGCAGCGGTGGTTGCCCGGCATGCTCTCGGGTGAGCAGATCGGTGCGTACAGCCTGTCCGAGCCGCAGGCGGGTTCGGACGCCGCGGCGCTGCGGTGTGCGGCGACCAAGGCCGACGACGGCGGGTATGTCGTCAACGGATCGAAGTCGTGGATCACGCACGGTGGGCGCGCGGACTTCTACACGTTGTTCGCACGCACCGGTGAAGGGTCGCGCGGCATCTCCTGCTTCTTGGTTCCGGGTGATCTAGCGGGGCTGAGCTTCGGCAAGCCGGAAGAGAAGATGGGTCTGCACGCGGTACCGACGACAGCGGCCTTCTACGACCACGCCCACATCGAGGCCGACCGCCTGATCGGCGAAGAGGGCCAGGGCCTGCAGATCGCGTTTTCGGCGCTGGACGCTGGGCGGTTGGGCATCGCCGCGGTGGCCGTGGGGCTCGCGCAGGCCGCGCTCGACGAGGCCGTGAAGTATGCGAATGAGCGGACGACGTTCGGCCGCAAGATCATCGACCATCAAGGCCTTGGTTTTCTGCTGGCCGATATGGCCGCCGCGGTGGCCAGCGCCAGAGCCACGTATTTGGATGCCGCGCGTCGGCGCGACCTGGGACGGCCGTATTCGGCGCAGGCCAGCATCGCCAAGCTGGTCGCTACCGACGCCGCGATGAAGGTCACCACCGACGCGGTCCAAGTGTTCGGCGGCGTCGGCTACACCCGCGATTTTCGCGTTGAACGCTATATGCGCGAGGCCAAGATCACGCAGATCTTCGAGGGCACCAACCAGATTCAGCGCCTCGTCATCGCGCGGGGATTGACGGTCACCTAGTCTGCGCGAAGCTCGCGGGGAGAGGTGACGGTCACCTGCGTTCCGTAGCCCACCTCGGAGCTGATGTCCATCGAGCCGCCCATCGCGTCGAAGCGCGCCAGCAGCGAGCCAAGGCCGATGTGCCCGTCGGCGACATAGCGCTCCACGATGGCGGGGTCGAAACCCGTTCCGTCGTCAGCGATCGTGAGGACGATGCGGTCGCCTTTCCGCGACAGGCCCACCCGTACGGTTGTCGCGCCTGCGTGCTTGTGGACGTTGGCCAACAGTTCCCGTGCTGCCCGATACAGCAGCTGCTGCGATTCCGGTTTCCCGACATCCTCGAGCTCCGCCTCGACGACGTAGTCACCGCGACTTTCGAACTGCCGCAACAACTCCCGGACGGCCGGCGTCAAGCCCAGTTGGGCAAGCACCTGAGGATGCAACTGCGTCACCGTCAAGCGCAGCGCGGCGGCCGTCTCCTGCAGCGCCGTGTGCACATTCTCCAGAGCCGGGTCGGGGTTCCGTTCACGCACCTCGTCGAGGTCGAGCCGGGCGGCGAGCAGAGTCTGTAGCGGACCGTCGTGCAGGTGCTCGGCCACTTCCCGGTTGTGACGTTCGTCGGCCTGCATCGCTTCGGAAACCAATTGTCGACGCACGTTCTGCAGCGCTGTGACACGTGCGCGCCTGCGCGCGAGCACAAGGCATAGCGCGGTGGTGGCAACAGCCGCCCACAGCAGGAATCCGAAGTGCGTGTACACGATGTCTGGGAGGCCGACGGAATCGTCTCGTTTGGAGTAGACGATCCACACCGCTAAATAGCAAGTGGCGGTGCTGATTCCGAGGATCGCCGTCAACGTCGGCCGGTCTTGGAAGGCCACCGAGATCGGCAGCAGGAAGAACACCGGCAGCAGCGCGGCGGTCGCACCGCCGGAGACCAGGCACGGCACCACCACCACCAACACGTCCACCGCCGTCGATGCCCAGTCCGCCCAGCGTGGCACCCGACCACGCAGCACCACGATCACCCACACCGTCGCTGCGAGCGCGTAGAGCCCGAGCACCACCGCGTACACCCCGGGCAGCCAATGGTCGACTTCCCAGATCCACACCAGCAGGGCGATCAG
>DATFCF010000436.1:0-2563 GCA_035253445.1 Mycobacterium sp. | reverse complement strand
GTCGATCACCGGCGTCGACGCACCGCACATGCCCCGCACGAACAGATACATCACCCCGCCGAGATGCGTCTGTGGGTCGTATCCGGGCAGCCGCCACCGCAGGAACCTGTGCAGCACCACCGAATACAGCAGCGCCTGCAGCGGATAGTCCGAGTGCAGCATCGCCTCGGTCAATCGCGCCCGGTCATAGTCGGCCGCCGTGAGCGGCCGGTCGCCATCGCCCAACCAGTTCGTCTTGTAGTCGACCACCAGATAGCGGCCGCCGATCCGCAACACCGCATCGACCGAACCGCTCAAATAGCCCCGCAGTGACTGACCGCCCAATGCATCGTTTCTCAACCGGCTGCTGTACGACACCAACGGGTCATCGGCCGCCAGGTGCTCGCGCAACAACACACCCACATCGGCCAGCCGGATATCCGGCGCCGCCGCCCGCAGATCACCGCCCGCCAACGGAAACTCGAAATCCAACTCCCGCAGCCGATCCCGCAGCCCGATCTGCCGCAACGTCACACCACCGGCCAGTGGACCCAGTGACGTGTCATGCATGGGCACCAACGCCGGGGCCAACACCTCCGGCTCGACGTCGACCGGCCACCACGCCGAGTGCGCCCGAATCTGGGCCTCCAACTCCGCAGCCAGATCCGGCGCGAACGGGTCCGCGGTTTCCAGCACCGCGTGCACCAGCGTGCCGAACTGCGCGCCCATCGGCAGGTCGGCCATCGGCGATGGCACGTCCGCACCGGACGGCGGCTGCAGCAGCGGGATGTCGGCGACCTCGTCGTCCAACTCCGCGACCTCCGGCTCGCTGCTCACCCCCGTCGTCTCCACCGCCCGGATCAGACCGGAATACGACGTGCGCCGCCACGTGGTGTCGATCGCGCGGTGGAAGTGCCGGGCGCCGAGCTCCGGCGGCGGGGCGACGTCAGGCACGGCGGGAGCAGGCGCCACCACCGACTCTTCGATCAGCGGTCCGCCCGCGGCCTCCCACTCGCGCAGGCGTTCCAGCGCGGCGTCGTCACTGACCTTGTCCGGCGAGCACCGGTCCGGCACCTCCGAATCGCCGACCCGTCGACCGCGCATCAGCCGCGACAACCCGCCGTTCGGTTCGTCGAATGACGGCGCCCACCACGCCACCACCTGGGACTGCGCGCGCGTCATCGCGACATACGTCAACCGGATGTCGTCGCTGGCAGCCTCGCGGCGGCCGAGTCTCTCGACGGTGTTGTAGTCGAGGCTGTCCGCGCCACCGACATGCAGGCAGCGCACTCCCTCGTCGTGGAACAGGATCAAATCGCGCTGCTGCACATTGCGATTGAACGCGAACGGCAGATACACGATCGGGTACTGCAGGCCCTTGCTCACCCACACCGTCATGATCTGCACTGCGGCCGCATCACTGTCGAGCCGGCGGTTGCGTTCCACCGCGCCGCCGCGCTCGTCGCGCTGGGTCTGCAGCCAGTCGCGCAGCGCGGGAAGGTTGTAGTGCTCGCGGTGTGCCGTCTCGTGCAGCAGCTGTGTCAGGTGCGCGAGGTCGGTCATCTGCCGCTCACCACCCTGATACGACAACACCCGCCGACCCATGCCGGCCAGTTGCGCGGCCTCGAAGATCGTCGCCACACCACGCTCCCGCGCGTGATCGGCCCACTCCCGCAACGTGTCCGCCACCCGATCCGTCAACGCGTCGCCGCCGCGGGCCAGGCTCTCGGCCGTCTCGCCGAAGAACATCGTCGCCGCCGCAGAGCGCACCAGCCCCGAGCGGTGCGGCTGATCGAACGCCTCCAGCAGGGTCAGCCAGTCGTCGGCGGCCGCAGACGTGAACACATCGGTGTCGCCGGTGTAGACGGCGGGGATGCCCGCGTCGGCCAGCGCCTCGTAGCATGCCCGCGCATCCCGGTGGGCCTCGACGATCACCGCGATGTCGCGCGCTTCGAGCGGCCTACCGTCGAACGTCGCATCGCTCGCAAGCAGCTGGCCGATATCGGCAGCCAGGTCGGCAGGGATGTGCTCACGCAACGCGTCGATGGGGAAGTATCGGGAAACGCTGCGGCCGTGCGCCTTCCGCGTGACCACCCGCAACCGGAACGGGTCGTTGTGCGGCGCCCCCGACAGCCGGTGACCCTGATGATGAGCGTTGACATCGCGCACGACGATGTCGGCGTCGCCGAGTTCGGCGCCGCGCATCACGGCCTGCAGACGGTCGACAAGCGCGTCGTCGCTGCGCCAGTTGGTGCCCAGTGTCTGCCGTTCGCCTGCGGTGCTCGCCGCGTGCAGATAGGTGACGATGTCGCCGCCGCGGAACGCGTAGATCGCCTGCTTCGGGTCGCCGATCAGGACCAGCGTGGAGCGGTCGTTGAAGGCGCGGTCGATCACCTGCCACTGCACCGGGTCGGTGTCCTGGAACTCGTCGACCATCACGATCGACCACCGCTGGTGCATCCGGGCGCGGGCAGGGGAATCGTCGTCCTCCAGCGCGGCGGCCAGCCGGCTAAGCAGGTCGTCGTAGCCCAGGATGCCGAGCCGCCGCTTGCGTCGTTCCAGCTCCGCCAGAACATCATTCGCG
>DATFCF010000435.1:0-2142 GCA_035253445.1 Mycobacterium sp. | reverse complement strand
ACTTCGCCCAGTCCGTGTGCGAGCCGGGAGCTGAATGCCACACCGCTGTCGTTGTGCTCTTCCGGCTGATCGGCCATCAGGTCGATGTTCTCCGGCTTGTCGCCGCCGCCGGAGACCCACCGCACCCACTGCGCAACCGTCGGCCAACTTTCCTTGGCGGCCCTTGATCCCACGACCAGGCCGAAATGCCCTGTGCGGATTGAGTATTCGAACACTTCGGCATTGGGTGCGGCTCGCCGGATGCCGCGCACCGATGCCGGCTGGCCGATGTCGTCGACCTCGCCGACGAACGCCAGTACCGGGCACGTGATGTCGGTGAGGGTCACCATCTGCCCGTTGATGGCGAAACCACCGGTCATCATTCGGTTGTGGGCGATGAACTGCTTGAGCAGCTCGGAGATCGCCGGGCCGGACCAGGCGATCCAGCCTTCGCGCTCCAGGAACCTGCGCTGCTGTTCGCGCGGCAGTAGCGCCTCGCGGTCGTGTAGCTGACGCACGAAGTCGACCCGGGCCTTTGCGGTTTTGAGCGGGTCCATCATCTGAAACCCGGTGCGCGCCATCCAGCTTGGGATATTCAAGCGGTTGAAGACGTGATCGGCCATGAAATCTGCAATGGCGGGAGCCATGTTCGCCGGCAAGCCCATGGGCAACGCCGCCAGCGTGTCCACCGGGGAGCCGAACGTGACGATGCTGGCGAGGTTCTTGGAACGGCGATATGCCGCGACCTGATAGCACCACATTCCGCCCTGCGAATATCCGACCAGGTGAATGTCTCGGCCGGTGGCGTCCCTGACCGTGCCGATCGCCTGACTGAGTGCCACGATGTGGTCGGCGAGGTTCCGCCGCATGCCACCCTCGACCTTGTCCGGCGACCCGAAGTCGATGACCCAGGGGTCCAGCCCATTGGCATGCAAAATGCCCACCGCGCCGTCCTGGCGGGTGACGTCCCACATGTCGGCCGACATCATCATCGGGTGCACCATCAGCACCGGCGGCCCTACCTTTTGTTGGCCGGGCCGGCTGTCCGGCGGGAAGTACCGTTTGAGCTTGTACATCGACACGCTCTCGACGATCTGGCACGGCGACGGGGCACTGCCGGTTTCCAGGCCTCCCAATCGCAGGACTTCCAAACCGTTCTGTGCCGTAGCAACCAGACGCTCGACGGGTCGTGTGACCACCGACAAATTGAGATCCACTACTCGCTCCTGGTGCTCCCTGTGTCTTGACAGCGTGGTCATCATGGCACATCTACGAGCCCCGCGGTTTGAGTCATTAGGGCAGGCTCGGTCGTCTGCCATGACTGGGATTTCTCTGCATTGCGCGGCTCAGACTTCCGCAATGTTCTCGGAGATGCGCTACGCCTTCAACGGGAACTTGCGCGTGGCCTACCGCACGACACGTAACGGTCCTCGCGACATTGTGGTCGTAACGGCCTGGTTCACAAATAGTGAGATCTTTCCCGAGTTGCCATCCATTCGGGGCTGGGTCGAGGCGATGACATCGCTTGGGCCTGCGCCATGGCGATTCGGGATGCGGTGCGCGCGTTGGGGATCGAGGTGCGCGCGGGGTTGCACACCGGCGAGTGCGAGGTCCGCGGTGATGACCTCGGCGGCATCGGGGTGCATATCGGCGCGCGGGTCAGCGCGTTGGCCGGCCCGAACGAGGTGCTGGTGTCCAGCACGCTGCGCGACCTGGTGATCGGGTCGGGACTCGAGTTCGACGACCGCGGCACCCACGACCTCAAGGGTGTGCCCGGCGAGTGGAGGCTGTTCGCCGTCGCTGGCTAAAACGGTGGCGGTCTGTTGTGTTCGGCCACGAGGTCGTCGTTGAGGCGGCGTTCTGCGGCTATTGCTTTCGCGGTGGCGACGGCGCGGGTGTGGCGGCGTTTGGGCATCATCGCCCCGCGCCCGGGCGACGGCTCGACGGCGGGCGGATCGCCGGTCTACAGTGTCGCTGTCGGTTGGCACAGACTGGGGAACAGGTGCAGGCTGCCCGGGTAGGTGGTGTAGGTGTGTCCGGTGGGGCTGGTCCAGATGATGGTGCCGTCGGGTAATTGTCGATCCAGCCAGCCGCCCAGCCCGTTCCAAAATGTCTTGAGCAGATGATGAAAATGGCACAGGCACTTGATGTTTGACGGATGGG
>DATFCF010000434.1:0-2665 GCA_035253445.1 Mycobacterium sp. | reverse complement strand
TGGCCGCGCACCAGGTGGATGAAGGTCCGAACGGCGTTGGAGATCGCTTGTGCCGCTTCATCGTCAGCGGGAATCGCCTCATCGAGTTCACGTTCGGCGCTAGCGGCATCACCGAGACTGGCGGCGAAATTCATCGCACGGAGGATGGCGATGTGAGCCCGGATCGGGGCGCGCGTCTCGTCGGCGAGTTCGGCCAGGATGGCCTCCGCGTCGGTTCCGCGCTCCTGCCACGTGATCGCCATCGCCTGGATGATCTTCGCCTCCAGCCCGGCGCCGGCGTCAACGGCCCGCTCGGCGAACGTTTCTGCGAGTCGCAGATCACCGAGCTGCATGGCCGCCGACGCCGCGGCGAACAGGATTGCAGTGTCAGGTGTGAGGTCGGACTCCATCGTGAGCGCTGCGCGCTGCACGAGGTCCCTGGGATCGGTTGAGTCTTTTCGACCCAGCTCGGTGGCTATGCGCCCGCGAAGCCGCCGCATCTGTATGGCGCCCGTGTGCGTGACCTCGCCGAGCAGCGGGTGAGCGAGCCGCACCGACGCGGGTCGCACACTGGGGTCGACGCTTATCAAGCTGAGTGACTCCGCCTCGGTGAGTGCGTCGGGACCAGCGATCGCCTCCAGAATGTCGGTCTCCAACGGCTCGGCCACGGCGAGGGCATCGAGAACATCGCGGACGGGCCTCGGCACATGGGCGATCCGCGCCTCGAGCAACTCTGCAAGCGTCGGTGAGAGCCTTGGATGCCCGTCCCACATCCACACACCCGAGCGCTGTGTCATCCGATCGGCGCTCACCTCGTTGTCGAGCAGATGACGTAGGTACAGTGCGTTTCCTTGGGTGTACTGCCAAAGTCGTTGTGCGCTAAAAGAGTCCACCGGACCCAGCACATGCTCAACCAGATTCTCGATTTCTGGCGGCGACAGTGGTTGTAGCTCAAGGCGTTCCAGATGATGGTCCTTCCAGATCGCGGTGATCGCATCCGGAGTCGGTTCGCCCGAGCGGAACGTCAAGATGACGGTGGCAAGCCGGCGTGTGACGAGCTGGTGAACCGTGAACGCCGACAAGTCATCCAGGAGATGCGCATCGTCGACACCGACGACCACGTCGACATTGTGGTCGGCGCCGATGAGGCCGTCGATCACCTCGCGGACCCGGCGAAGGGGATCGGGGCCGAAGTCGCTGGCGATGTCGGCGAATGCGCCCAGTGGAACGCTGCGTGCCGAGGCAGTGCCGACGATCCAGTGCCGAGGCGTGTCACGGCTGCCGCAGCCGGCCACGGCTTCGCGCGCCACCCGCGTCTTGCCGACACCGGCGGAACCGGATAACACGATCCCGCAAGCGCCGTCGTCGCGGGCCCGCGTGGCCTCAGCGATCACTTGAAGCTCCTCCGATCGTCCGACAAGCGGCCACCGGCGGATCACTGGCAAATTCTAGCTAGTGGCGACGGCCTTTCTCCGCTTTCGAGCAAGCGCGGGATTCCCGCGCCCGCCCAGGTATGTGGCTCTTTGGATGCGGATGCAAGCTTGGCCTCGGCCACCCGCATGAACGTCGGCCGCGCAGCAATGTCCACCCCGACACACTCGGCGATCACCTCGTCGGTAGTCCCCGCACCGCGTGACCGCGGCGCGGTCGCATACGGCAACGGCAACCGCCGCAGGGACTGGTCCCAATGCGCATCGGTGGCCACAGACGAAACATGCACGCTGTCGCCATCATTCGCTGGGGTATTCCTCTACCCCAATCCGCATCCGACTCCGATACCTCATAGCTGCTCCGTGCACCCGACGAGAGTGGGGTAGTCAACTACTCCAGCCGGCCCGCCTCGGCGGACTTAGGGTCTGGCAAACATACGGCGAACCAGTAACCATCCCTTTTCGGGAAAGGACCCTCCCATGTCGAAGCACGCACGGAAGTCGTCCCCGGCCCAGCTGCGGATGCTCACCGCGGCGATGGCTACGGGCACGGTGGTTGCCGCCAGTGCTGCCCTGATCGGGGACCAAGCGGAGCCCGCAGCGCCAGGGAGCGTGGCGCCAGCGCTGGCGGGGCTGCAGGTTCCGACCCCGAACAGCCTGCTGATGGCCTCGACCGGCACCACCGCTTTGACCGGCTACAGCGGCGCCACTTCATCGGGTGGTGGCCCGCTTGCCACGCTGAGCGGGTTGGTGCCCACTGCGCCCAGCGGGTTGGTTCCCACTGCGCCCAGCGGGCGTCAGTCGACCTCGTCGAGCGGGCCGGCGCCGATCGCGCTGGTCGGCCTGGCTCCTCCGAGCGTGCCGACGTCATGGAGCGCGTCGGCGCCGATCGCGCTGACTGGCCGGGAACCGGCCGGCGTGCCTAGCTTGCCGAGCGCCCTCATCGGACCCGCCGGCGTGCTTATCCCGTCGGCTATGGCGCCGGCCCAATCCCTGCCACTCGTTGCCACCATCGACTTAGTGGTCGCGCGCCTCGTCAGCGCACCGTTGCAGATTCTGGCCAACCCGCTCAACGTGATCGGGCCGGGCGGCTGGCTCATCGGTGATGCCGTCACGGCAGGCGCGAACGGCGGCATACTCATCGGCGACGGCGCCGATGGCGCGGCACCAGGCCAGAACGGCGGTAACGCCGGCCTGCTGGGCGGCAACGGCGGCGACGGCGCAGACGGCGGGCCCGGGCAAGACGGCGGCAACGG
>DATFCF010000433.1:0-2954 GCA_035253445.1 Mycobacterium sp. | reverse complement strand
AGATGGAATTGCTCGGCGAAGTCAGCCGCACCGGCGTGACCACCCCCGCCGAGCTGGCCACCCGGTTGCACGTCCGCGTCCAGTCGTTGACCGACAGCATCAACGAACTGGTCGGCCGCGGCCTCATCGCCCGCCGCCCCGATGAGGCCGACCGGCGGCGTCAGCTCATCGAGATCACCGGCGCGGGTACCGCTCTGCTCGACGCGGATCGAGCGGAGCGCGACGCCTGGTTGAACGACACCATGCGTGAGCACCTGTCGCAGCTCGAGTTCGATCTGTTGATGCTCGTCGCGCCGGTGCTTCGCAAGCTGGCTTACGCGGACGCGAATGCGGGCACACTGTCCGTATGACTTCGTCGCGGACCTCTACGGCCGCGCAGGAGTGGATTGCCCATGACCCTGACCCGCAGACCGCTGCCGAGTTGGCGGCGTGCAGCGACGAAGAGCTCGAGCAACGATTCGCTCAGTCTCTGACGTTCGGGACCGCGGGTCTGCGTGGGCCCCTGCGCGGCGGACCCAACGGGATGAATCTGGCCGTCGTGCTGCGCACGACCTGGGCGGTCGCCAAAGTCCTCAAGGACCATGGCCTTGGCGGATCACGGGTGGTGGTCGGCCGAGACGCCAGGCACGGCTCCGAGGAGTTCGCGCTGGCTACCGCAGAAGTCCTTGCCGCCCAAGGTTTCTCGGTGAACCTGCTTCTGGCGGCAGCGCCAACGCCTGTGGTCGCGTTCGCCGTCCGCCATATGCAAGCGTCGGCGGGTGTCCAGATCACCGCGTCACACAATCCACCGACGGACAACGGCTACAAGGTCTACTTCGAGGGCGGCTTCCCCATCGTGGCACCGATCGACCGAGAGATCGAGGACGCCATCGCCGAGGCGCCCTACGCCGACGAAGTCCCGCGGCGGGCCGTCGAGGTGTCGGGCATCGACGCGATCCAGCACTACATCGAGCGCGCCGCACACGTCCGGCACACGCATGGCTCACTGCGGGTGGCCCTTACGCCGCTACACGGAGTTGGTGGCGAATACGCCCTCGACGCGCTGGTGCGTGCCGGGTTCTCCGACTTGCACGTCGTCGAGAGTCAGTTCGCGCCCGATCCCGATTTCCCCACCGTCACATTCCCGAATCCCGAGGAGCCGGGCGCGGTCGACGCGCTGCTGGAACTGGCCGACGAGACCAACGCCGACGTCGCCATCGCGCTGGATCCTGACGCAGACCGCTGCGCGGTCGCGGTTCCGACACCGGACGGGTGGCGCATGCTGTCCGGCGACGAAACCGGTTGGCTGTTGGGCGATTACATCCTTGCTCAGGTCGAACCGGGACCCGTCATCGAATCCACGGTGGTGGCCAGCACGGTGGTGTCGTCGCGGATGCTTGAGGCGATCGCCGAAGAGCGCGGCGCCCGGCACGTCGAGACGCTCACCGGATTCAAATGGCTTTCGCGTGCCGATGTTCAGACGCCCGGCTGCACGCTGGTGTATGCGTACGAGGAGGCGATCGGCCACTGCGTCGATCCCGCCGCGGTGCGCGACAAGGACGGCATCAGCGCCGCGGTGCTGTTCTGCGATCTCGTTGTGGCGCTGAGGGATAAAGGTCGCACCGTGTTCGATGCGCTGGACGATCTGGCTCGCCGTCACGGTGTGCACCTGACGTCGGCCGTGACGGCGGACACGCGAGATGCCGGCGAGATGGTGGCGCGACTGCGTGCCATGCCGCCGATCACACTGGCCGGGTTACCGGTGACGGTGGAGGATCTCCTGGCCCGCAGTGGCCAAAAGCGCACCGATGCGCTGATCTTCACCGGCGGAGACAAGAACGTCTCGGTTCGGCTGGCCGTTCGCCCGTCGGGCACCGAGCCGAAAGTCAAGTGCTACATCGAGATTCGTCAGGTAGTCGAGGACGGGCAGCTGGCGGATGCTCGCGGCAGAGCCGCAAACCTCCAAGCGAAGGTCGAAGCGGAGGCAAAGGCCCTGCTGTAGCGCGGGCACACTAGTCACAGAACATACCCACTATCCGAATTGCCCATCTACCGAGCGACAACCGTGGCGGCCTGATATTTGTCGCTGAATTGTCGCTGCGAGACGGGCACAATGCCTATCGCCTCGGCTCGTGACGTATGCGGTTCGTCGTGCGATCCGAACGCCGCCAACCACGCCGGTTCTAGCGCGGCCCGAACTGCCGATCCCCCGCGTCGCCGAGACCCGGCACGATGTAGGCGATGTCGTTGAGCCGTTCGTCGATGGTCGCGGTGAACAGCCGCATGTTGGGCGCCACCTTCTCCAGCGCCGCAATGCCTTCTGGTGCGACCACCACGCAGACCGCCGTGATGTCGACGGCGTTGCGGGAATGCAGCAGCCCGATGGTGTACGCCATCGAACCGCCGGTGGCCAGCATCGGGTCCAGCACCATGACCGGCTGAGTGCTCAGGTCGTCGGGCAACGACTCCAAATACGGTGTCGGCTCATGTGTTTCCTCGTCACGGGCAACTCCGACGAACCCGACTCGGGCCTCCGGGATCAGCGCATGCGCTTGATCGACCATGCCCAGCCCGGCGCGCAACACCGGCACCAATAGCGGCGGCTTGGCCAGGCGGCATCCGGTGGTTTGCGCCAGCGGCGTGCGGACATCGACGGTCTCGACGGCGGCGTCACGGGTGGCCTCATAGACGAGCATCAGGGTCAGATCACGCAGCGCCGCGCGGAACACCGCGTTATCGGTGGCCTCGTCGCGCAGGGTGGTCAGCCGCGCAGCGGCCAGCGGGTGGTCGACGACGTGCACATGCATGGGCAGACCTTATGTCGACGGGAACCGTAATGCCGCCGCGTCCGTCGTAACCGCATGCTCGCCGATACCGATGCCATCCGAGCGCTGGGCTCCGCCAGCTCGGCCCAGGCCGCCGACCTCGCCGCCATCGCTTCGACGCTGTCGTCGCTGCCGGGCCCCGCGTCCGCT
>DATFCF010000432.1:0-5223 GCA_035253445.1 Mycobacterium sp. | reverse complement strand
GCATCAGATAGCACTGCAACACCCCACTGCCCTCAAAAGACACCCACACATCGGCACCCTCGGGCTGATACTCCAAGTCCACCCAGACGAACTCCATCACCGACCCCCGCCGCAAGCGACGAGGCAGCCCAGTCCAGGGGCGCTGCAGATTCCTCGCACGCCCACGTCGTCACAGACGGCCCACCTGGCGGCAGCGCCCGCGACGCCCACCGTCGGTCCATACCTACCCAAACTCATAGTTCGCCAACTTAGAGACGCGAAATATTCAGCACAACAACGTAATGCAGCGCTGTCAGCGGCTGTGAGCGGGCGGCAGCAGATCTGTGCGGCTCCCTGCAGACCCCGAACTCGACTATGAGAATGTCCTAAAATTCGGGCATTGGAACGACCGATGACCGATTCGTGCGATGTGTCCGGTGGCGTGTTCCCGCTGAGTGAATCCAGCCAGTTCTAGAGTCCTGTAGCCCGACGTTGGCGAGAAGGGACGATGCAACACATCGCTAGTCGAAACCGGCATTCCGCGCAGGACATCCTCTGCGAGCCGCGCCGTCAGGTTGACCGCGGAGGGCAAGACTGGCGAAGAAATCGCCACCGACCTCCGTGTCTCACCGGCAGCGTTGTACAACTGGCGTCGCGCCTACGGTGGGTTCGACACCAACGTCGCCACGGGACTCAGAGGATTGCGCGAGCAGAACGCCCGACTCACGAGGCTGTTGGCCGAGGCCGAGCTGGTTCCTGGTTAGGGACGCCTTGCGTGAGGTCGCGAAGAAAAACTCGTAGCCCACCTGCCCAACGCCACCTTCCTCACTCCTCGATCGCGCCACACTCCCACATTTACAGACCGTCCAGCCGACGCGCTATATTCCCGGTACTTCTCGCCGTAGCATGATGAATCGTTCAACTGCGTTGCAATCCATGGCAATTCGCGCATATCCACCTAATTCGACTGTGGCACATTTGCACAACGTGTGCGAGGTTGGAGGCAGCACACGTTCGTGTGCTGCCTCGCAGGCGCTGTGCGCCAGGCGATCTCGATTCGGATGGTGATCGACATGTTGACGATCGCGAAGCTCTCGCGCTGGTCGATCAACTACTACAACGACACCGCCAACGCTGTCGGCCAGGCGGTCAAAGACGCCCGAAAAGCGGGCGGTGGGCTGGGGGAATACTACACCGAACATGACACCCGCACCCCAGTCTGGTTGTGCGCCGGCGACACCCACACCGCCGCCAAACTCGTCGGCCTAACCGACATGCAGCGTGCCAGTGCGGAGGCCGATACCGAAGTAGTGGCGCGCTGGCTCGACGACGGAGTCGCGCCCAATGGGGAGTGCGGTCGCGCGTTCGGAACCCGCGGCGTGCATGGGTTCGACCTGACATTCTGCGCTCCCAAAACTGTGTCGCTGATTCGCGCTCTGCGCGGCGACGAGGTGGCCGACAAAGCGATCCAGAACGCGCACGCGGCTGCGATCAGCGAGGCAATGGAATACCTTGCCGCCCATACCGGATACACCCGCGTCCATAACCCAGTGACGGGCCAGAAGGATCTGGTGAAACTGCCCGGCTTGGTGGCGGTCGTCTATCAGCACGAGACATCGCGGGCGGGGGATCCGCACCTGCATACCCATGTGATCGTGCCCAACCGCCAGGCCCGCCACGACGGCCGACTCGTGTCGATTGATGGCACGTCGCTGTATCACGAAGCCCGCGCCGCAGGCGTCATCTACCAAGCCACCTTGCGCCGCGAACTGCACCGCTCCCTGGGCGTGGAGTGGAACACGCCAGACCCCGCCACCGGCATGGCCGATGTCGCCGGCATCACCCCGGAAACGATCACCGCCTGGTCGCGCCGCTCCACCCAGCTACGCCAGTGGGCGGCCGGAAATCTGGCCGTGGCGGACGCGCGCCATTTCACGCAAGCCCAACTCGCAGCCGCGCAAAGAGCGACTCGACCGGCCAAACCCGAGCAGGTAGCCTGGGCCGACCTGCAGACGCAGTGGCACGCCGACAAGCGGGGTCTGGCGATCGATGGCGCCGCGTGGCGCCAGGCCCGCCACACCCGGCGCGAAGCTTCGCGGACACCACTAGACCGAGACCGGTTGGTGGCAGCTGCGGAACGCATCGAGAAGGCGGCATTCACCCGCGCCGACCTCATCGAAATCCTGAGTGCACACCTGCCCGTCGACACCGAAACCAGCCCCCGCGCCATCGTGGAGACCGCCGCCGATCAGATCGGAGTGCGGCTCACCGCACCGCGCCAGCCGCATCAGCGCGAGGGCCACGAACGCTTCACCCTGGACGCCATTCTGGCCGAGGAAGCCGCGCTGCTCGACCTCGTCGACGCCCGCGATGTCCGGGCGGTCCTGTGGGTCAAAGACACCGACACGGCCGGGCTGTCGCCGGGCCAGGGGCGTGCGGTTGAGAACGTCGCTCAATCACCCTGATTGGTGCAACCGTTGAGCGCGCCGGCAGGGGCGGGCAAGACCACATCGATGCGCGCGCTGGCTGCGGTGGCGCGTCGCCGACACGGAAGGGTCTTCGTGCTCGCGCCGACGGGGAAAGCCGTCGACGTCGCAGTGCGCGAAGGGGCGGGAGTCACCGGATACACCATCGCCAAAGCCCTGCTCGACTTGCAGAACGGCAGCCTCAACATCGGCCATCTCGACCTGGTGATCGTTGACGAGGCCGGCATGGTCGGCACCAGCGACATCCGCCAACTGCTCACCGCCACAACACGAGCCAACGCCAAGACCGTGCTCGTCGGCGACGCCCACCAGCTCGCACCGGTTAAGGCCCGCGGCGGCATGTTCGCCCAACTCTGCGAGGACCTGCCCTGGACACAAAAGCTGTCGGAAGTCTGGCGCATGCACGACCGCGACGAGCGCGCCGCCTCGCTTGCTTTGCGCGACGGTGGGCCCGCTCCGATACGACGCGCCATCGAGTGGTACCGAGAGCATGACCGGCTGCACACCGGTGACCAGATCGCCATGGCCACCGACGCTTTGGCCGCCTACCGGACCGACACCGAGGCGGGTAAGGACGCGCTACTGCTGTGCGATACAAAGGAAATGGCCGAGGCGCTCAACCGACGCATCCACAACGACACCGTCGACCCGAAGGCGCCGACCATCGGAGTCGCGCGAGGACAGCGCATTGCAGTTGGGGACTGGATCATCAGCCGCCGAAACGACCCCACTATTCCCGTCCTCGAGGCGACCCGCCGTGAGCCGGCGGCCGACCCGGTGCGTAACGGCAACCGATGGTGCGTCTACGCCGTCGACCTCGAGCGCAACCGCATCGCCGCCCGCCGGCTCGACGACGACGCGCGCGCCGTGTTTACCGGCGATTACCTGCGCGAGCACATCACATACGGGTCCGCCGTCACCGTGCACTCCGCTCAAGGCGTCACCGCCGACACCACGTATGCAGTTCTCGGCGAAAACACCACCCGGGCAATGCTGTACGTCGCCGTGACTCGTGGCCGCGAATCCAACGCTGCATACCTCTACCAGCGCGAGGCTGGGGAAACTGATCACCAACACCGCCAGGGCGACGACATCCACGTAGCGCGTCGCGGCAGCAGCCGCGACGCTGCCCGTCTGCTGCGCGACATCATCGCTACCCACGACAAGCGTGCCCGCACTGCCCACGAGGTCAGCGCCGTCAGCGTGTTCGACCATCTTCGCGAGCCCGCTGGCTCGTATGTCGACAGCCGCAGAAAGGCAGCTGACCGCCGCCGGAAGGACCACCTCGAGCGGCAGGAACAGGCCTGTGTGTCCAGTAGCGAGCGATGGAGCAGGCATCACCTCACCCGAACCTCAAATGCTGACCATGGTCTTGAGCTGTGATCCGGCCATCAGTCGGGTCACAGTCACCGGCGTCACGCAGAGTGCCAGGGATGTCCTGGGGTCGCCATCACGGCCTACGCCCCGCAGTTCATTCCGTCATCCACCGTGACGAGCTCGTGGCCTCGGCCACCGCGATCGAAATCGGGCCGCGCAGCGTGCAGGTCGGCACGTGGGGAACTCTCAGGTGCTAGTCGAGGGAAAGAGACTGGCCCCATACGTCGGCGAGTGCAGCCACCGCAGGCCCGATTTCAGACCCGCGCACCGAGCGCGTGAGTGCGAGGCGCGCATTCTGGATCCGTTCCCAGAGGATCAGAGATTCGGGCTGGGTGAACAGGACATAGTTGAATTCGCCTTCGTACGATGAGCCGGCACCATACTCGCGCAGTGCATTTTCGATCTGTGTCCGATGCTCCGAAACGAATGCCGCCAGCGTCTGCGCATAGTCTGCCGTCTGGTCGGGACTAATGCTCGACTTGACCTGGTCGATCACTTCCAGAGACAACTCCTGTTCGCCGGGCTCGGTAACAAAGGTGAAGAACCAGCGCTCGGCTTCGTGCAGGAGGAGCGCGCTTTCGTAGCGCGGGTCCTGCTCGAGCTCGGCGATCATGCTGTCCACCTCCTCGTCGAATATCTCAACCAGCACCGACAATCTCTCGATTTTTCGGGCAATCCTGGGTGAGGGTTCGATCACGGGCTTGTAGACGAGGCCGTGTTCGAGATACGCCCAGGCGTCCTGTGTCTGCGTACGGAGCTGGATCTCGCACTCGATCGGCTCGTTGCCGCTAGCCGTGACATCGACGAATCGCATCTGGACGTGTAGGCCGGAGTATCCGAAGACTTTAGGGTCTCGGTTAGATGGGGATTTGTCGGTTTCGTCGACGTACTCCAAGCCCTCGACCCCAGCCCTGAGGACCGCGTAGAGACGCTGCACGGCGTCGAGCGTGTGCACGACGAGCTGGGCTCCGACCTTATCGGTCGTTTTCTCCCAGCAGTCGTCTCCGTACTTGCGGAGCTTCTTGACGAAGCTGCTGATCTCTTTGGCTCTGACATTGACATGGGCGAACGGAATGCCTTCACTCTGAAGGACTTTCCTCAGCTGTTTCTCTAATACGTCAGCGGCGTGCTCGAAAGTTGAGTACTCGGCGATGTACCTGCGCCGTGCAGCGTCCCGAGCGGAGGACGCACTCATGTCAGTCGCCGCGCTTCCCGCTCGCGCCGCTGATCCGCTTGACGTTGTCGCGCACAGTAATGATGGAAGGACCGTCATCGGTGTTCTCGATCGCGACCGAGCCGTCAGCGTGCATGTCCGGTGGCGCGTAAACGTCGGCGCCGCGATCGGTGCTGATGCGCATGCGCCGGATCTTGTTCTTCACCA
>DATFCF010000431.1:0-10043 GCA_035253445.1 Mycobacterium sp. | reverse complement strand
TTCGGCGCGCTGTGCGAGATGGCGATGTTCGTGGCCCGCGCGGATGACCAGAAGGCCGCCCATCGCCAGGCGGTCGCGGAAATCACCCGAGTACTGGACGGCCTGGCCACGGCCTAGCAGCGATTTCGGCCACCTAAGCGCGTCGTGGGAAGATGGGACGCGTGTTGCGATGGACTACAGCTGGTGAATCCCACGGCCGAGCACTGGTGGCCGTGGTCGAAGGCATGGTCGCCGGGCTGACGATCACCTCCGAGGACATCGCCGACCAGCTGGCCCGTCGCCGCCTCGGCTACGGCCGCGGCGCCCGGATGAAGTTCGAGCAGGACCAGGTCACCGTGCTTGCCGGTGTCCGGCACGGCGTCACCCTCGGGGGCCCGATCGCCATCGAGATCGGCAACACCGAATGGCCCAAGTGGGAAACCGTGATGGCGTCGGATCCCGTCGATCCCGACCGGCTGGCGGACCTGCAAGATTCTGCCCGCAACGCGCCCCTGACCCGGCCGCGCCCCGGCCACGCCGACTACGCCGGCATGCTCAAGTACGGCTTCGACGACGCCCGCCCGGTGCTCGAACGCGCCAGCGCGCGCGAAACCGCGGCCCGCGTCGCAGCAGGAACCGTGGCCAGGGCGTTCCTGCGCGAAGCCCTCGGTGTCGAGGTGCTCTCGCACGTCATCTCCATCGGCGCATCGGCGCCGTATGACGGTCCGCCGCCGCAGGCCGCCGATCTGGCCGCCATCGACGCCAGCCCGGTGCGCGCCTACGACGAAGACGCTGAGAAGTTGATGATCGCCGAGATCGAGGCCGCCAAGAAGGACGGCGACACGCTGGGCGGCATCGTGGAGGTCGTCGCGAACGGGTTGCCCGTCGGACTCGGCTCGTTCACCAGTGGCGACAACCGGCTCGACAGCCAGCTGGCCGGCGCGGTGATGGGCATCCAGGCGATCAAGGGCGTCGAGGTCGGCGACGGCTTCGAAACCGCGCGCCGCCGCGGCAGCGTCGCCCACGACGAGATGTATCCCGGCTCCGACGGCGTGATGCGCTCGACGAACAGGGCGGGCGGGCTGGAAGGCGGCATGACGAACGGCCAGCCGCTGCGGGTGCGCGCCGCGATGAAACCGATCTCCACCGTGCCGAAGGCGTTGGCCACCGTCGACATGGCCACCGGTGACGAGGCCGTCGCGATCCACCAGCGCTCCGATGTGTGCGCCGTGCCCGCCGCGGGCGTGGTCGTCGAGACCATGGTCGCGCTGGTGCTCGCGCGCGCCGCGCTGCAGAAGTTCGGCGGCGACTCGCTGGCCGAGACGCGGGCCAATATCGACAATTACTTGCGCTCGGTCGCCGGCCGGGGAATCGGTTCGGCGCAGCCGTATGAGGCGTCGGGCTGATGGCCCCGAAGGCGGTGCTGGTGGGCATGCCGGGCTCGGGCAAGTCCACGATCGGGCGACGGTTGGCCAAGGCGTTGGGTGTGCCGCTGCTGGACACCGACGCCAAGATCGTCGAAACCACCGGCCGCGCCGTCGCCGACATCTTCGCCGACGACGGCGAGCAGGAGTTCCGCCGCATCGAAGAGGATGTGGTGCGTGCCGCACTGGCCGAACACGACGGCATCGTGTCCCTCGGCGGCGGCGCGATCACCTCGCCCGGTGTCCGTGACGCCCTTGCTGGGCACACCGTGATCTTTCTGGAAATCAGTGCGGCCGAAGGCATCCGGCGCACTACCGGCGGAACGGTACGTCCGCTGCTCACCGGCGGTGATCCTGCGCAGAAGTACCGTGAGCTGATGGCGCAGCGCGTTCCGTTGTACCGGCGCGTCGCCACCATGCGGATCAACACCAACCGCCGCAATCCCGGCGCGGTGGTGCGGTACATCGAGACGCGCCTTGACAATCCGAATGCGCCGGACCCGCGGCGCCGACGGCGTCGGCCGCCTTGGCGTCGCGGACCCTCATCGCTGACCCCTAAGCCGACCACCGAGGCGCCCCCATCACCGGCCGCCGTCGCGGCCCGCAACCCGAAGGCACACCGTGACTGAGCCTGTGACCGTTGAGGTCCTCGTCGACCGGCCGTACCCGGTCATCATCGGGACCGGACTATTGGGCGAGCTTGAGCGTGTCCTTGACGGCAGGCACAGGGTCGCTGTACTGCACCAGCCGACTCTTGCCCAAACTGCGGAAGCCATTCGGAGCCGCCTGTCGGACAAGGGAATCGACGCCCACCGCATCGAGATCCCCGACGCCGAGGCCGGCAAGGACCTGCCCGTTCTCGGGTTCATCTGGGAAGTGCTGGGCCGCATCGGCATTGGCCGCAAGGACGCGATCGTCAGCCTCGGCGGGGGAGCGGCCACCGACGTCGCCGGGTTCGCCGCCGCTACGTGGCTGCGCGGGGTGGACATCGTGCACGTTCCCACCACGCTGCTCGCGATGGTCGACGCCGCAGTGGGCGGTAAGACCGGTATCAACACCGACGCGGGTAAGAACCTGGTCGGCGCTTTCCACCAGCCCGCCGCGGTCCTCGTCGACCTGGCGACACTGGAGACGTTGCCGCGCAACGAGATTGTCGCGGGTATGGCCGAGATCGTTAAGGCCGGGTTCATTGCCGACCCGGCGATCCTCGACCTGATCGAGGCGGACCCAGAGGCGGCAATCGATCCGACGGGCACCGTGCTGCCGGAGTTGATCCGGCGCGCCGTCGCGGTCAAGGCCGAAGTCGTTGCCGCCGATGAGAAGGAATCGCAGCTGCGCGAGATCCTCAACTACGGCCATACCCTCGCGCACGCCATCGAGCGGCGGGAGCGCTACAAGTGGCGGCATGGCGCCGCGGTGTCGGTGGGCCTGGTGTTCGCTGCCGAATTGGGCCGGCTGGCAGGGCGTCTCGATGACGAAACCGCCGGCAGGCACCGCTCGATCCTCACCTCACTGGGATTGCCGGTCAGCTACGACGCCGACGCGCTGCCGCAGTTGCTCGAGAACATGGCGGGGGACAAGAAGACCCGCGCGGGTGTGTTGCGCTTCATTGTGCTCGACGGGCTGGGCAAGCCGGGGCGCCTGGAAGGCCCGGATCCATCGCTGCTGGCGGCGGCGTATGGGGAGGTGGCTCGGTCATGACGACCGTGAACGTGTTCAACGGCCCGAACCTTGGTCGACTCGGCCGCCGCGAACCTGACGTCTACGGCAGCACCACGCACGACGATCTCGTCGCACTGGTGGAACGCGAAGCGTCCGAATTGGGATTGAAAGCCGTTGTGCGGCAATCGGATAGCGAAGCCGAACTGCTGGGCTGGATCCATGCGGCCGCTGATGCCGGCGAGCCGGTGATCCTGAATGCGGGTGCGCTGACCCACACGTCTGTCGCGCTACGCGACGCCTGCGCCGAACTTAGCGCACCGCTGATCGAAGTACACATCTCGAACGTGCATGCCCGCGAAGAGTTTCGACACCACTCCTACCTCAGCGCCGTGGCCACCGGTGTGATCGCCGGCCTCGGCGTGCAGGGGTACCTGCTGGCGCTGCGGTACCTGGCCAGCCTCGATTAGGGCTGGTCCTCGCGACGCACCTCGGTCGCGACCGGCGAGGTCTGCGTGCCGTCGTCAGGACCGGGATGACGCACGGCGGCGAACACGTCGGTGTCGGACCTGTCCTCCTCTGCACCGGCATGGTGCAGGTGCGGTGTCTGATCGGCCTTGCGGTCGACGAGCCAGCGGCCCAGCGCGACGGCCGCAATGGCCGACAAGAACACCAGCAGCGCGGTGAACGCCGCGAACGTGGTGATCTCGTTGAGCAGCGCCTCGGCGTACAGGCTCTTGTAGAACAGCGAGATGAACCAGGCCACCGCTCCGCTGACCACACCCGCGAACAGGCCGGCCAGCAGCCACGTCATCGCCAGATCGCCGCGGCGGTCGGGGTCGGGGTTGGCCCGCGCGTCGGCGCGCCCGTCAACCAGCCCCCACGCGAACACCGCGATCGCGAACAGCACGACCAGCACGACGCTGATCAAACCCGCCTTGGTCTCCCACGCGTTGATCATCGCCCCCTGCAGCAACCGAACGATCACCATCAGGGCAGCGAACACCAGTCCGCGCAGTAGCCACTTGCTCATGGGGCCACACCTTAGCGAGTAGCGTCACCGGCTGTGACAATATCTGCGCGCCGGGACCGGCTGCGTCAGCGGCTTGCTGATGCGGAGCTGGCCGCCATGCTGGTATCGGACCTGGTCAACGTCCGTTATCTGTCGGGATTTACCGGTTCGAACGCCGCGCTGCTGATTCGCGCAGACGACGAAACTCCGGTGCTGGCCACCGACGGGCGCTATCGCACCCAGGCCGCACAGCAGGCGCCGGACGCCGAGATCGTCATCGAGCGGGCGTGCGGGCCGCACCTGGCCGCCCGCGCCGGCGCCGACGGTGTGCGGCGGCTGGGTTTCGAAAGCCATGTGGTGACAGTCGACGGATTCGCCGCACTCACCAAGGCAGCGGGAGAAAACGTCGAACTTGTGCGGGCGGCGGGCACCGTCGAGGCGCTGCGCGAGGTCAAGGACGCCGGGGAGATCGCCTTGCTGCGGCTGGCCTGCGAGGCGGCGGACGCGGCGCTCAAAGACCTGGTGGATCGCGGCGGGCTGCAGCCCGGCCGGACCGAGAAGGAGGTCGGCCGCGAACTCGAGTCGTTGATGCTCGACCACGGCGCCGACGGTGTGTCCTTCGAAACCATCGTCGCGGCAGGGGCCAACTCGGCGATCCCACACCACAGGCCCACCGACGCCGTGTTGGCGGCCGGCGACTTCGTCAAGATCGACTTCGGTGCCCTGGTGTGCGGGTACCACTCAGACATGACGCGCACCTTTGTGCTCTCGCCGGCCGCGCAGTGGCAGCGCGACATTTACGGGCTGGTGGCCGACGCGCAGCGGGCTGGGCGCGAAGCCCTCGCCCCCGGCGTGTCGCTCAAGGAGGTCGACGCCGCTTCCCGTCAGGTGATCGCCGACGCCGGCTATGCCGACAACTTCGGCCACGGCCTCGGGCACGGCGTCGGGTTGCAGATACACGAAGCGCCGGGGATCAGCGCCTCGGCCGCCGGTACACTGCTTGCTGGCTCTGCGGTGACCGTGGAGCCCGGCGTCTATCTGCCCGATCGCGGCGGTGTCCGCATCGAGGACACGCTCGTCGTGGGCGAGGGCGCGCCCGACTTGCTCACCCGGTTCCCCAAGGAACTGGCCATCCTCTAAAGGAGTAGTACCGACCGTGGCAACGACCGCCGACTTCAAAAATGGGCTCGTCCTGCAGATCGACGGCCAGCTGTGGCAGATCGTCGAATTTCAGCACGTCAAGCCCGGCAAGGGCCCGGCCTTTGTGCGGACCAAGCTCAAGAACGTGCTGTCCGGCAAGGTCGTGGACAAGACGTACAACGCCGGGGTGAAGGTCGAGACGGCAACCGTCGACCGGCGCGACGCCACCTACCTGTACCGCGACGGCTCGGACTTCGTCTTCATGGACAGCCAGGACTACGAGCAGCACCCGCTGCCGGAGTCGCTGGTCGGCGACGCCGCCAAGTTCCTGCTGGAAAGCATGCCGGTGCAGATCGCGTTCCACGACGACGCGCCGCTGTACCTCGAACTCCCGGTGACCGTGGAACTCTTGGTGACCCACACCGAGCCCGGCCTGCAGGGCGACCGGTCCAGCGCAGGCACCAAGCCCGCGACCGTCGAGACCGGCGCCGAGATTCAGGTGCCGCTCTTCATCAACACCGGCGACAAACTCAAGGTGGACTCTCGCGACGGCAGTTATCTGGGCCGGGTGAATGCCTGACCGTCGAGGCGACCGGGGCCGCCATCAGGCCCGCAAGCGCGCGGTCGACCTGCTGTTCGAGGCCGAAGCGCGGGGCATCACTGCAGCCGATGTCGCGGTCAGCCGAAACGCCTTGGCGGAGAAGCAATCCGATGTGTCGCCGCTCAACCCGTACACGGTGACGGTGGCGCGCGGTGTCACCGAGCACGCCGCGCACATCGACGACCTCATCGCCGCCCACCTGCAGGGCTGGACGCTGGACAGGCTGCCTGCGGTTGATCGGGCGATATTGAGGGTGGCGGTGTGGGAACTGCTACACGCCGACGACGTACCCGAACCGGTGGCCGTCGACGAGGCGGTCGAACTGGCCAAGCAGCTATCCACCGACGACTCACCGGGTTTCGTCAACGGCGTGCTGGGCCAGGTGATGTTGGTGACACCACAGATCCGGGCGGCCGCCGCCGCCGTTCGGGGGACGACGAACGAGGCGTAATGGGCACACCGCAGGATTGGGCACCGTACTCGAGCATGGAGGAGGCCGCCAAGGTGTACCTCCGCGATCCCGATCTGGCGCTCGACCAGCTGCGTTCGGTCGTCGACCTCGCTGCGATCAAGTCGTTCATCATGTCGCGCGGGTTCACCGAGGAAACCTGGGGTGAGGCGCTGTGGCAGGAGGTGGTGCTCACCGACGGGCACCGGTTGATGATGTGGCGCGCCGACGACGAGATGTCCACCGCCGGTGAGCGGGAACGCCGCGTGCTCAACGCCTCGGTGCGCACCATCTTGCTGTCGACGATCACCGACCACGTACTGACCACCGAATACGAGGTGCTCGACGACGGCACCCGCCGGCTTTCGGAGGTGCGGCTGCGGATGTACACCCAGCTCGTCACGAGGTCCAGGCAGAAATCGGCCACCGAAACCGACATCTACTGCGAATCGTTCCGCTACGTGAAATCGGTCGACAACGGCGGGCTGGCCCAGATGCAGCGCCTCTTGCAGTTCGGCCGGGTGCTGTCGCGTTGCATCCAGTAGGCAACACGCACGCCCGCGCGGGGTTGGGCCGGCGGTTGTTTCGCTCAGCGCGATTGTAAATTCTGCGCGTTGGCCGGGTGGCGTAATAGCGGGGCGGCGAACCGCTTTCACCTGGTAGACATCGAAGCCAGGCGGCGCATTGAGTTAACATCTGCGCGCCTCGGCGTCACCGCTGTGCGGCCGGCTTGCCTTTTCCATACCGTGATCGCATGTCGCAGCCGGAACCGACGCCGATGAGGCGGCCGCGAGCGGACCGCGCGCGGCAGGTCGCGGATGTGCTGCGGCATCAAATCCACACCGGCGCATTTGACGCCGGCCTGCCCGCCGAGCATGTGCTGGCCGCGGAATTCTTCGTCTCCCGCAACACCATTCGCGAAGCGCTCGCTGTCCTGAAGAACGAGGGTCTGATCGACCGCGGGCCAAAGGTCGGCACGCAGGTCGCGGTCCGCAAGTATGACCACGGCCTCGACGCGCTGGTCGGGCTGAAGGAGACGTTCAAGGACTACGGCGAGGTCCGCAACGAAGTCAGAGCGGTGCAGCATCTGGCCGCGCCGCCTGCGGTCGCCCGCCGGTTGCGGCTGGAGCCCGGGGAGCAAGTCGTCTTCGTGGAACGGCTGCGCTATCTGGGCGATCTGCCGTTGTCCCTCGACCTGACGTACCTGGCACCCGACATCGGCGCCGAGGTGGTGCGGCACCCGCTGGAGACCAACGACGTGTTCGCGCTCATCGAACAGGTCAGCGGCCAACGACTTGGCGCGGCCACCTTGGCGCTGGAGGCCGTCTCGGCCGACCCGCATTCGGCCGCGGCGTTGCAGGTGCCCGACGGTGCGGCGCTGCTCATGCTGGAGCGCCTCACCAGCCTGGACGACGGCAGACCCGTTGACCTGGAATACATCCGGATGCGCGGTGATCGAATCACCATGCGCGGCAGCCTTATCAGGAGCAACTCATGACTCTGGTCAACCAACGTGCCGATGTCCCGGTGACGATCGACGAGTCGCTGTGTATCGAGGGCTGCACGTTGTGCGTCGACATCTGTCCGCTCGACTCCCTGGCCATCAATCCCGACAACGGCAAGGCCTATATGCATGTCGACGAGTGTTGGTACTGCGGGCCGTGTGCCGCCCGCTGTCCCACCGGCGCCGTCACTGTCAACATGCCCTACTTGATTCGCTGAGGACCCTTACATGAAGAAGCCACTAGCCAGGTTGGCCGCGCTCGCTGCCGGGCTCACCGTCGCTGCATCCGGCTGCTCACTCGACTCCACGTCAAACTCATCGGGCGACACGGTGAACGTCGTCATCGGCTATCAGTCCAAGACCATCAACACCGTCACCGCCGGTACGCTGCTGCGCGCCCAGGGCTTTCTGGAACGACGGCTGGCCGACATCGCCACCCGCACCGGTACGAAATACAACGTGACGTGGCAGGACTACGACACCGGCGCACCAATCACCGCCCAGATGGTCGCCGAGAAGATCGACATCGGCTCGATGGGCGATTACCCGATGCTGATCAACGGTTCCAAGACCCAGGCCAACGAACGTGCCCGCACCGAGATCGTCTCGGTTACCGGATACAACCCCAAGGGCGCGTTGAATATGATTGTGGTGGAGTCGAACTCGCCCGCACAAAGCCTATCCGACCTTACCGGTACAAAGGTGTCCGCCAGCGTCGGTTCGGCTGGGCATGGCACACTTGTGCGCGCGTTGTCTGACAAGGGCATCGATCCGAAGACCGGCGTCGAGGTGCTCAACCAGCAGCCTCAGGTCGGCGCGTCAGCACTGGAATCGGGTCAGGTGCAAGGGCTTTCCCAGTTCGTCGCCTGGCCTGGTCTGCTCGTCTATCAGGGCAAGGCCAAGTTGCTCTACGACGGCGCCGAACTGAACTACCCGACGCTGCACGGCGTCGTGGTGCGCCGAGCCTATGCGGCCGAGCATCCCGAAGTGCTCGACGCGTTTCTGCAGGCGCAGCTCGATGCCACGGATTTTCTCAACGAGAATCCGCTCGAGGCCGCCCGCATCGTGGCCGAGAACAGCGGGCTGCCACAGGAAGTCGTCTACCTCTACAACGGCCCTGGTGGCACCTCGTTCGATGCGACGCTCAAATCCTCTCTCGTCGACGCGCTCAAAGGTGATGTGCCGTATCTGAAGTCGATCGGCGACTTCGCCGAGCTGGACGTGTCAGGCTTTGTTGCCGATGCCCCGCTGCGGGCGGCGTTCCAGGCCCGTGGTCAGGACTATGACAAGGCGGTGGCAGCCACCGCCAACCCGTCCGTCCTCGGTGGGAACGACCCGGTCTGCAAGGCTGCGGTGAACGACCCTGCGCAGGCCAGTGAGCTGTGGCTGGACGGATCGGACGCCACCCAACCCGCGGCAACCCCCACCTGCCTGCTCAAGGCTGTTCGTGACGCCACCGCACGGGGCGCGACGATCCGTGCCGCCTATGTCCCCGATGCGGAGCTGGGCACCCGGTGGTTCGCCGACAAATCGGCCTGGGTTCGTGACGGGCAGAACTACCTGCCGTTCGGCACTGCCGCCGGCGCGCAGCGCTACGTCTCGGCTCACCCGGGAAGCACGGCGGTGGACTATCAGCAAGCGTTGGCGGGGGCCGTATGACGACCGCTGACACTGCCGTCGTCACCGCGCTCGAGTCCCCGGTGACCGTTGAACCGGTGATTCGCCGACACAAACCGGCCTCACCGTGGGGGCGCCGGCTGGTGCGATTGGGGTCCGTGATCGCCGCAGTCGGGCTGTGGCAGCTGCTGACCGCCAATGATGTACGGCTGTGGCTGCGGTTCGACACCCTGCCCACCGTCACCGAAATCACTTCTGCGTTGGTGAACCGCATTGGGGCGCAGGAGTACTGGTTGGACCTCGGACAGTCCCTTATCCGCATCCTGACCGGGTTCGGACTGGCCGCCCTCGTCGGCGTGGTCACCGGCATCATGCTCGGCCGGTCAGCGGTGTTCGCCGACGTGTTGGGACCGCTGACCGAATTGGCCCGACCGATCCCGGCGATCGCGATGGTTCCGGTGGCGATCCTGCTGTTTCCGACCGACGAGGCCGGGATCGTCTTCATCACCTTCCTGGCCGCGTACTTCCCGATCATGGTTTCCACTCGACACGCTGTGCGGGCGCTGCCGACCCTGTGGGAGGACTCCGTACGCACGCTCGGCGGCGGCCGCGCCGACGTACTGCGGAGAGTGGTGTTGCCAGGCATCCTGCCCGGCCTG
>DATFCF010000430.1:0-7019 GCA_035253445.1 Mycobacterium sp. | reverse complement strand
CAGGCTCATGTGGGTGTGCATGGCCGAACCCGGATGTTCGGCGAAAGGCTTGGGCATGAACGACGCCCGCACCCCGTCGCCGAGCGCCACCTCCTTGACGACGTACCGGAACGTCATCACGTTGTCGGCCATCGACAGCGCGTCGGCGTAGCGCAGGTCGATCTCCTGCTGGCCGGGGGCGCCCTCGTGGTGGCTGAACTCGACCGAGATGCCCATCTGCTCGAGCGCGTCGATGGCGTGGCGGCGGAAGTTCGGGGCCGCGTCGTGCACGGCCTGGTCGAAATAGCCGCCGTTGTCCGCCGGCACCGGAACTGAGCCGTCGTTCTCGCCGGGCTTGAGGAGGAAGAACTCGATTTCGGGGTGCACGTAGCAGGAGAAGCCAAGGTCGCTGGCCTTGGACAGCTGGCGGCGCAGCACGTGCCGGGAGTCGGCCCACGACGGTGAGCCCTCGGGCATCGTGATGTCGCAGAACATCCGCGCCGAATGGTGCTGGCCGCTGCTGCTGGCCCACGGCAGGATCTGGAAGGTCGACGGATCGGGCCGCGCCACCATGTCGGCTTCCGATACTCGGGCAAACCCCTCGATCGCAGACCCGTCGAAGCCGATGCCCTCCTCGAACGCGCCTTCGAGCTCGGCCGGTGCGATGGCGACGGACTTGAGGTATCCGAGCACGTCGGTGAACCAGAGCCGGACGAAGCGGATATCGCGTTCCTCCAGCGTGCGCAGCACGAATTCCTTCTGCCGATCCATGATCGCAGCGTAGGTTCCGGCTGTTAATTCTGTGTTACACGGCTGCTTCGTTTCCTGCCTAGCAGCGCAGACCAGCAGGCGGGGCGGCTGGAACTTTCAGGTCGATCAGGAAGTTGACCACCGCGGTGTCCACGCAAGCGTCGCCGTTGAACACCACCGTGTGCTGAGTGCCGTCGAAGGTGATCAATGACGCGCCCATCTGGCGGGCCAGATCGACTCCGGCCGCATATGGAGTGGCCGGATCGCGAGTGGTGGACACCACCACCACCTTTCCGGGTCCTGGTGACGACGCCGGGTGCGGTGACGACGTGGGTGGCACCGGCCACGTAGCGCACACATCACGAGGGGCAAACCCGGTGAAGTTGCCGTAGGCCAGGAACGGGGCCACCGCACGGATCTGCCGATCGGCGTCGGCCCACGCCGCCGGGTCGGTCGGGTGCGGTGAGTCGACGCAGCGGATCGCGACAAAAGCGTCCTGCTTGTTGCTGTAGTGCCCGGTTTCGTCGCGATGCTGGTAATCGTCGGCCAGCAACAGCAGGTCGCCCGCGTCGGTGCCGCGCTGCAGGCCCAGCAGCCCGCTGGTGAGGTAGCGCCAGTAGCGCTGCGAGTAGAGCGCATTGACGGTGCCGGTGATCGCGTCCTGATAGCTCAGTCCGCGCGGGTCGGAGGTCAGTCCCGGCTTGCCCACCAACGGGTCGACCAGCTGGTGGTAGCGCGCGACGAATTGCGACGGGTCGGTGCCAAGCGGACAGCCCGCCGATTGTGCGCAGTCTGCCGCGTAGGCGTTGAAGGCCGTCTGGAAACCTGCCGTCTGGCGGATATTCGAGGCGATCGGATCCAGAGCGGGATCGACCGCGCCGTCGAGGACCATGGCGCGAATCCGGTCGCCGTACTGCTCGGCGTACAGGGCGCCCAGCTCGGTGCCGTACGAGAAGCCGAGGTAGTTGATCTGCTTCTCCCCGAGCGCGGCACGCACGACGTCCATATCGCGTGCCGTGGACGCGGTTCCGACGTTGGCCAGAAACTCCGCGCCGACCCGTTCGGTGCACAGCTGCGCGAACTTTCCGTAGAGCGCCTCGATGTGCGCGACGCCCGCGGGGCTGTAATCGGCCATCGGCTCGGTGCGGAACGCGTCGAACTCGGCGTCGGTACGGCAGCGCAGCTCCGGTGTCGAATGCCCGACGCCGCGCGGGTCGATTCCGATGAGGTCGAAGCGGCGGCCGATGTCGGTAGCGGCCAGCGATGCGCCCATGCCGGCGACGGTGTCGACCGCCGATGCCCCCGGCCCGCCGGGGTTGACCACCAGCGCGCCGATGCGATCGCCGGTGGCAGGCACCCGGATAACCGCCAATTTCGCCTGTGCCCCTTCGGGTTTGGCTGCGTTGTTCCAGTCGACGGGCACTGAAACCGTGCCGCACTGTGCCGTGGGAATTCTGCTGGTGTCGCCGAGCCATTGTTCGCAACCGCCCCAGACCGGCGGCGCACCGTAACGCTGGGTGGCCGCACCCTCGGGTGACGCCAAGGCGGCCGGGGACGCGACCGTCGACACCAGGAAGATCGCGAGCGGCAACGCCAATATCCTGCCCGCCCGCCACATGGCAGTCATAGTTGCATGCGCACCGGACACCGGTCTGCACCTGGGGCCGAACGGTGACCTGGCTGTGATCAGGCGTCGAGTTCGTAAGCGATCCAGGTCGACTTTTCCGCGCCGATCCCGTCGTAAAGCCTTTGGGCTACTGCGTTGTCGGGGGCCGTCTCCCACACCAGCTTCCCCGCGCCGCGCTCGCGGCACAGTTGGAGGCACCGCTCGATCAGCGCCCGCCCGACCCCCGATCCGCGCGACGCCGGAACGGTGAACAGGTCGTTGAGTACGCCGACCCGCGCGGCGTACAGGGTTTGCCATGTCCAGTAGATCGTCGCGAAACCCAGTGGTGTTCCATCGCCGTCGCGGGCGATCAGCTGAAGGCCCTCGGCGGGATCGTCGATCAGCGCCGTCGCCAGCGCTGCCAACCGCTCATCGGACGGATCGACTCGATAGAAATCGCAATAGGCCCGCAGCATCGGTAAGAGGTCGGACAGGTCCTCTGGGCCTCCAGTACCGACCACCTCAATACTCAGCACCTGGTGCCCGGCGGTGGCACCGTCACGTCGACAAGGTAGCGCGCCGCGATGTCGTCGATGCAGGTGTTTCCCTGAAAGACGACGGTGTGCTGGGTGCCGTCGAAGGTGACCAGGGTGCCGCCGAGTTGGCGGGCCAGGTCGACGCCGGCCTGGTACGGCGTGGCGGGATCGTTGGTCGTCGACACCACCAGGATCGGCGGCAATCCGTCGACCTTGATCTCGTGCGGTGTGCTGCTCGGCGGCACCGGCCAGAACGCGCAGGTGCCCAGCGGCGCATGCCCGGTGAACTCGCCGTAACTCATGAACGGCGCCACCTCGCGGACACGCCGGTCTTCCTCGACGATCTTGGCGCGGTCGGTCACCTCGGGCTCGTCCACGCAGTTGACCGCGACCCGCACGTCGGTGGAGTTGTTGTAGTGACCTTGGGCGTCGCGGCCCATATACAGGTCGGCAAGGGCCAGCATGGTGTCGCCGCTACCCTCCTTGATCTCGGTCAGTGCCTGAGTGAGATGGCGCCACAGGCTCGGCGAGTACAGCGGCAGGATGGTGCCGACAATCGCGTCGCTGTAGGACAGGCCGCGCGGATCCTTTGTCTTCGCAGGCTTTTCCACCAGCGGGTCGATCATGCTTCGGTAAATGTCGGTGGCCTTGGCCGGGTCGGTGCCCAGCGGGCAGGACGGGTCTTTCGTGCAATCGGCCGCGTAGTCGTCGAAGGCTTGCTGGAACGCGGCGGCCTGACGGATGTTCGCCTCGGTCGGATCGGCGTTGGGATCGACGGCACCGTCGAGGATCATCGCCCGCACGTTCTGCGGATAGGCCTCGGCGTACGCGGACCCGATCCGAGTGCCATACGAGTAGCCAAGATAGGTCAGCTTCTCGTCGCCGAGTGCGGCGCGCATCGCGTCGAGATCCTTGACGACGTTGGAGGTTCCGATGTTGGCGAGGAATTCCTTACCCATCTTGTCGACGCAGCGCTGGACGAAGTCCTTTGTCTCCTTCTCGATGTGGGCGACACCCTCGGGCGTGTAGTCGACCTGAGGGTCGGCCCGCAGCCGGTCGTTGTCGGCATCGGAGTTGCACCACACCGCGGGCGTGGAGTTCGCGACCCCGCGCGGATCGAAGCCGACGATATCGAACCGCTCGCGCACGGATTGCGGCAGCGTGGCGACGAGCGAGGCGGCGGCCTCCACACCTGACTCGCCGGGACCACCGGGGTTGACGAGCAGGGAGCCGATCTTTTCGCCGGTCGCCTTGACCCGGATCATCGCGAGCTGCGCGACGTCGCCGTCGGGGTTCGCGTAGTCCACCGGCACCGAGAGCTTCCCGCATTCGGCGCCCGCCGGGATGCGCGTCTCGTCGGACGGGGCGGCCTGGCACGTCGCCCACTGGATGGGCGTGCCTGGCCTGGGCACCGAGATGACGGCGCGCCCGCCGACCACGTTGCTGCAGCCGGCAACGAGTACCAACGTTGCCGCTGCGAGCGCCGTGGACCTGGCGACCCCGATCTTGAGGTTCATGGCTCCACATGCTGCCATGAACCCGCATCGGCCCTGGCGAGGCGGCTACTTGCTGGCTTATGTCGTGGCGTCGAGCAGCTCGCCGAGCGCGCCGGGAAAGTCGTCGGCCAGATCCCACAGGTCGGGCAGCAGCTCGGGGCAGGACACGATGCCGACGTCGAGCTTGCCGGTCAGCGACATCACGGTGATGTTCAGCCCTGAGCCGTGGAAAACCGGCCCGAGCGGGTACATCGCCTTCACCTCGCAGCCCAGGTAGTACAGCGGCTCCTGCGGGCCTGGCACATTGGAGACGACCAGGTTGTGCACGGGCTTGGCCCCGCTCAACCGGCTGGCGGCATAGACCCGCATCGCGACCCCGAACACCGCAGGCGCGGCGAACTGCGACCAGTCCTGCAGCAACGTCGCGCCGATGGCTGAACTATGTTGTTTGGCAACGGAATTCGCTTCCGCTATGGCATTCAGGCGCTCAGCCGGGTCCGCGATGTGGGTCTCAAGCCGGGAGAACATGCCCGATACCTGATTGCGGCCCGGCCGGTCCGACTTGTCGTGTACCGACACAGGGATCATCGCGACCAGTGTGCTGTCGGGCAGTTCACCGCGGTCGTAGAGGAACTTTCGCAACACACCGGACACCAGTGCCATCACGACGTCGTTCACCTTGACGCCGAAGTGGTTTTTCACCGTCTTGATGTCCTCGAGATCGAGCTGCGCGAACGCGATGTTGCGGTGACCGGTGACGTTGGCGTTGAAGGCGGTCTGCGGGGCACTGAACGGACTGGCCATCGTCAGGCCGCTGCGGGCGCGCTTGACGGTGTCCAGCACAGACGAAATCGTCACAGGCAGCACGCTGACAAGCTTCAACGGCCGGGTGGCGAACTTGATCGCACCGTTCACCGCGATTTCCAGGCCGCTGGCGTCGCCGACGCCCTCGACGGGGTCCGGCGCGGGCGCATCGGGTTCGGTGCTGCACAGCTGCGACATGATGTTGGCCCCGGTCACACCATCGACGCCGGCGTGGTGCACCTTGGTCATCACCGCCAGCCGGCCACCCGCGTCGGCGTGAGCGTCGGTGCCCGCGACGTTCTCGATCACCCACGTCTCCCACAATGGCCGGCTGCGGTCGAGCGGCAACGACGCGATGTGGCCGCAGATTTCACCAAGTTCGCGGCGGCCACCTGGCGCCGGTAGGCCAATGCGGTGCAGATGCCGATCGACGTCAAAGTCCTTGTCCTCCACCCACACCGGATGGTCAGGATTGAACCGGCTGTCGGCGAGCTTCTCCCGGAACTGCGGCATGGCCTTGATCCGCAGGCTCAGGGCGTCGCGCAGCCGGTCGAATGAGTACCCGCCGGGCATGGTCGAGGTATCCAACTCAAGAATCGAGCACACATGCAATGGCTGTGCGGCGGTTTCGAGATAGAGGAAGCTGGCGTCGAGTCCGCTGAGCCTTTGCATGTGCCAGATCGTAGTGTGAGGAAATCCACTTAATCGGAAGTTCAGGTTCTTGTGCGCAGGTGGCAGACTTGGGTGGTCAGACGAACCCGGGGACCGTGACGGCCTCGAGGATTCGACCCGACTCACCCACTGGGGGACAACGATGTCTGAACAGACCGTTTACGGTGCTGCCGCCGATCCCAAGCCGCAAACCGAAGCCGGATTGTCCGCACCGCGGACCGAACCCGGATTGTCCACACCGCGGACGAAAGTCCGCACTCTTCACCTGCAGAAGTGGAAGGCCGAGGGCCACAAGTGGGCCATGCTGACGGCCTACGACTTCTCGACCGCCCGGGTCTTTGACGAGGCCGGCATTCCGGTGCTTTTGGTCGGTGATTCCGCCGCCAATGTGGTGTACGGCTACGACACCACCGTGCCGGTGACCATCGACGAGCTGATTCCGCTGGTCCGCGGCGTCGTCCGAGGGGCTCCGCACGCGCTGGTGGTCGCCGATATGCCGTTCGGCAGCTACGAGGGTGGCGCCGCACAGGCCCTTACGACGGCGACCCGGTTCCTCAAGGAGACCGGCGCGCATGCGGTCAAGCTGGAGGGCGGCGAGCGCGTGGTCGATCAGATCGCCGCGATCAGCGCCGCGGGCATCCCGGTGATGGCGCATATCGGGTTCACCCCGCAGAGCGTCAACGGCCTCGGCGGCTTCCGCGTCCAGGGTCGCGGCGACGCCGCCGAGCAGACCATCCACGACGCGATCGCCGTGCAAGAGGCCGGCGCGTTCTCCGTCGTGATGGAGATGGTGCCCGCCGAGCTGGCCACTCAGATCACCGGCAAGCTGACCATCCCCACCATCGGCATCGGCGCAGGGCCCAACTGCGACGCGCAGGTGCTGGTGTGGCAGGACATGGCTGGGCTCACCAACGGCAAGGCCGCCAAGTTCGTGAAGCGCTTCGGGGACGTCGGCGCCGAATTACGCCGCGCCGCAACGCAGTACGCCGACGAGGTGGCCTCCGGAGTGTTCCCCGACGAAGAGCACTCCTTCTAGGCGAACTCGGCTTTCCGCTTACCGAGAAACGCGTCGACTCCTTCGCGTCCGTCGGCGGAGTCGGCGCGTTCGGCGATCAGCCGTCCCTCGAATTCCATCTGCTCCTCGATCCCGTTCTTGAACGTGGTGAGCAGAAGCGC
>DATFCF010000429.1:0-13922 GCA_035253445.1 Mycobacterium sp. | reverse complement strand
TTGATCGGCCAGTTCCACGGCGTGATCAGCCCGCAGACCCCGATCGGTTCCTTCACCACCAGCGTCGAGCCGTGCTGTTCTTCGAACTCGAAGTTCTTCAGCACATCGATCGCCGTCGCCAGGTGACCGATGCCGAGGTTGACCTGCGGGCCGGCCGCCAGCGATGCGGGCGCACCCATCTCCTCGCTCACCGCGTCGGCGAGGTCGGACGCGCGTTTCTGGTACTGCGCGCGGATCGCCTGCAGGACGTCCAGGCGTTCTTCGCGGCTGGTCTGTGACCAGGAGGCGAACGCCCGGCGAGCCGCCTGCACCGCCGCGTCGACATCGACGGCCGAACCGATCGAGATCCTCCCGGAGACCTGTTCGGTGGTCGGATTGTCGACGTCGAGGGTGTTGGGCCGGACCGGGTCCACCCATTTGCCGTCGATGTAGAACTTCAGATATTCGCGCATGGTCTCATCCTCACTTACTGGGCGCCTTCGTCGTACCAAGTTCGAAACTCGTCGTACGTCGGCATCTCTTCGGAGTTGGCCTTCGGGTCGATGCAGACGTGCACGACGGCGGCCTTGGCGCTGGCGTACGCCCGCTCGATGGCGGGGCTCCCGCCGGCACGCGACTGCGCGGTTTCATACGCGACACGCCGCTTCCGGCGTATCAAGACGCACAATCGCCGACGCGCTACCGCTCGGATGGCTGTCACACGCTCCGTAGCATTGCCACATGACACGCATCGTGATCGCCGGCGGGCACGGCAAGATCGCCCTTGTCCTCGAAGGTCACCCTCGACGTGATGAACGACGACTGCTCTCGCTGCGCGGAGACTCGGTTGCGGGTTTCATCCGCAACCCGGCGCACGTCGCGGACCTCGAAGCAGCGGGTGCCGAACCTCTTGTCGTCGACCTCGAGAACGCTTCGGTCGAAGAGGTTGCGGCACATCTGCGCGGGGCCGACGCTGTGGTGTTTGCCGCTGGCGCAGGCCCGGGCAGCGGGGCTGCGCGCAAAGAGACCGTCGACCGTGACGCGGCGATCTTGCTGGCGGATGCCGCCGAGGCGGCGAAAGTGGCGCGCTACGTGATGATCTCGTCGATGGGAGCCGACGCCGAAGCCCCAGACGACGCAGGCGATCCGGTCTTCGTGGCATACCTGCGCGCGAAAGGCGCCGCGGACGACGATGTCCGGGCCCGAACAGCGCTCGAGTCGACGATCGTCCGTCCAGGTCATCTCACCAACGATCCGGGGACGGGGCAGGTGAGCATCGCCGACGAAACCGGACACGGCAACATTCCCCGCGAAGACGTCGCGACGGTACTGCTCGCGGTTCTCGACACGCCGGGCAGCGCCGGTCAGACGTTCGAGGTGATCTCCGGTGACACCCCGATAACCGAGGCCGTCACCACATCAGCCTGCGGATGACTACCGCCCGCGGAATGTCTTCCACGGCAATCAGTCCCGCAGGTGCTCGCAAATCCAGTCGATGGCGTTGACCACGACGCGGCGGGCGATCGGGTTACCTCGAACGATGCCCTACAAGATCGACCCCGACCTGATCGATCCCGCGCCGGGCAGATGGGTGGGCAGCAAGGCAGGCGGAATCCTGGGGAAGGTCCGCTTTCTCTACTTCAGCCCGCGCGAGTACATCGTGTTGTTCGGGTCACCCACTGGGACACAAGGCTTTTCGGGCCGATACAAACATGTGGACATCCACCAGTTCCTGCTTCTGGTGTCGCTGGAACTGGAGTCCGTCCGGCGCTCGACGGGCGAGTTCACCAAGCTGGCCACCAAGCGGCTTCTTCGCTAGCTGCCCGCGATTCAGACCGGGGCGAAAACCGCCTTGAACTTGTTCAGCGAGTCACGGATATCGCCCTTGAGCGCGCCGGCCACCACCATGCCGATCGGGCCGAACAACGCGGGGCCGCCCAGGTGCACGTCGAACGTGACCGTCGAGCCCTCACCCGACGGCTTGACCTTGCCAATCAACTTGACCTTGACGCCGCCCCGTCCGTCGCCGTCGAGCGTCATCGCCTCGGGCGGCTTGAAGTGGACGATGGTCCACTTGATCCGATTCGGCATGCCCTTGACCTCGACGATGGATTCGACCACCGTGCCCTTCTCCAGGGTCTCGGGCAGCGTGGACCGCCAGACCCGATGAATCGAGAGCCATTCCTGGTACCGGGACAGGTCAGAAGCGCAGGCCCAAGCCTTCTCCGGCGGCAGCGGAACGTCGACGGAGACGGAGAGTTTGGCCATGCGTCAGGGGTTCTGCGGGTTGCTCTTGTCGACGGCCTTCTTGGCGGCGTCCTGCACCTTGTCGACGTGTTGCGTGTACCTACCCTGGGTCTTCTTGTCGACCATGTCACCGGCCTTGTCGATCGCGGTGTCCACCTTGTCGGCGTTCTTCGAGAGCAGATTCTTGATCGTGTCTAGGAATGCCATGGGCCTACCCTACGCCGAACGCCACAGCCTGCGATGTTCCCCGAGGATCGCTCCCTGCACCCACCAGATCACCTCGATGGCGGCGGCTCCGATCAGGCCGATACCCAACGACATTGACGCGACCGTCACATTGGACACATCGAGCATGAACAACTCCCGAGCCAGCGGGATGCTGAAGATCACCACATAGGCCAGGCCCGATACCGCGACCAACGCCACCCGCCACCACTGATAGGGCCTGGCCACGACGGCCAGCACCCACACACCAGTCACCAGCAGCGTGATCAGTGCGGCGGTCGACGCCTGCGTCTGCTCGGCGGCCGTGGCCTCGCGGCCCTGGTAGGCCACCAGGTACGACGTGAACGTCGCGATGCCGACGACCAGACCCGACGGCAGCGCCGATGTCATCACGCGGCGCACGAAACCGGGATGCGCCCGTTCGTTGTTGGGCGCCAGCGACAGGACGAACGCCGGAATGCCGATGGTGAACCACGCCGCGATCGTGACGTGGATGGGCTGAAACGGGAACAGCAACGGATCCGTGCCGAACAGTTTGGACGCCAGTCCCGCCAACCCCACGAGGATCGCCAGCAGCACGGAGTACACGGTCTTGGTCAGGAACAGGTTGGAGACCCGCTCGATGTTGCCGATCACACGTCGGCCCTCGCCGACGACGTACGGCAGTGTCGCGAACTTGTTGTCCAGCAACACGATCTGCGCCACCGCCCTCGACGCCGAGCTACCTGAACCCATCGCCACGCCAATATCCGCGTCCTTGAGTGCCAGCACATCGTTGACGCCGTCGCCGGTCATCGCGACGGTGTGCCCGCGCGACTGCAGCGCATGCACCATCGCACGCTTCTGATCCGGGCGCACCCGGCCGAACGTCGTGTACTCCTCCAGAGTGTCGGCAAGTTCCTCGGGCTCACCGGGCAGCTGCCGGGCGTCGAGAGTCTGACCCTCGAGCCCAAGCGAGCCCGCCACCGCACCCACCGACACCGCGTTGTCCCCAGAGATCACTTTGATCGAGACCTTCTGCGAGGCAAAGTAATCCAGGGTGTCGCGGGCGTCGGGACGAATCCGCTGCTCGAGTACCACCAGCGCGGCCGGCGTGACGTTGCCCGGTGCCTCAGCGTGATCGACGGGCAGATCGCTCGAGCCGAGGAGCAGTACCCGCAGACCCAGTGAGCCGATCTGCTCGGCCTGTTCGGCGATCGGTGAACCCGGCGCAAGCAGTACGTCGGGAGCGCCGATCACCCAGTTGCCGTTCTCGCCGTAGGAAGCGCCGCTCCACTTGGTGGCCGACTTGAACGGCGCGATCGCGGTCGGAGTCCAGCCGGGCGGCATCTTGTAGGCCTCGGCGATGGCGGCCATGCTGGCGTTCGGCCTCGCGTCGTCGGCGGCCAGCTGGGCCAAAATGTCGGCGACGGTGCCGATCCCCCGGTCGCTTCGCTTCTGCCCGTCGGCGTGCTGGTCGAGCTTCTTGAGATCCGATACGCGCATACCGTTTTCGGTCAACGTGCCGGTCTTGTCGGCGCACACCACGTCGACGCGGGCGAGCCCTTCGATGGCGGGCAGTTCGTTCACCAGGCACTGCCGCCGGCCGAGCCGGATCACGCCGACCGCGAACGCGATCGACGTCATCAGCACCAGGCCCTCTGGCACCATCGGCACCAGCGCGCCCACCATCCGCAGCACCGACTCGCGCCAGCCGGCGTCGGTGGTGAACAACTGCGTGTAGATGATGAGCAGGCCGCCGGGAATCAGCAGATAGGTGATGAACTGCAGGATCTTGTTGATGCCACTGCGCAGTTCGGAATTCACCAGTGTGAACTTGCTGGCCTCTTCGGCCAGCTTGGCCGCGTAGGCTTCGCGGCCCACCTTGGTGGCCCGGTACGCCCCGCTGCCTGCCACCACGAAACTGCCCGACATCACCTGATCGCCGGGGTCTTTCGCGATCGGGTCGGCTTCACCGGTGAGCAGTGATTCGTCGACCTCGAGGTTGACGTCCTCGACCACCTCGCCGTCGACCACGATCTGGTCGCCTGGTCCCAGTTCGATGATGTCGTCGAGGACGACCTCGCTAGGCGCCACGGCGACGACGCCGGATTGCCTGCGCACCAACGGTTTCGTCTGGCCGACGATGGCCAGCTTGTCGAGTGTCTGCTTGGCCCGCAGCTCCTGGATGATGCCGATCGCGCTGTTGGCGATGATCAGCAATCCGAATGCACCGTTGATCACCGAACCAGTGGACAGCACGATGATCAACAGCACACCGAGGATGGCGTTGATACGGGTGAACACGTTGGCCCTGACGATGTCCGACACGCTGCGCGCCGCACGGGTCGGCACGTCGTTGGTCTTGCCTTCGGCGACCCGCTGGGCCACCTCGGCATCGGTGAGCCCCGTGACTTCAATGCCTGGGACGGTGGTCATTTGATGAACGTCCCCTTCTCGAACGTGTCGTAATACTCCAGCGTCAGTTTGTCGCCGTCGAAGGTGGCCTTCGATATCGTTCCTGGCGGCGCGTTTTCGGTGACGAAGCTGAAGGTGAAGACGTTGCCGTCCCAGTGGGTGAGTGGCACATTCAGTTTGGTGCCCAGCGCGAGCTGCAACTTGCCGTCGTTCTCGGTGACACGCGCCGGCCCCCAATAGTCGTTGTTGTATGTCCCGATGTACGACGAAAGCGGTGCTGCCGGTGCGGGATTGGCTGGCGGCTGCTGCCCGACGAGCGAACCGACAGGATCCTCCATCGGCACCATCAACTGCTGATACAACTTGAGCCAGTCCTCGCGGACCTTGCCGAACTGCACCAAATCGGCGAACTCCGCAGTGAGCGCTTCCGGCACCCCCGACGGCGTCGCATTGGTGAGCGCGACGATCGCCACATCGGCAGACGGCAGGATGACGACGTTCGTGCCCGAGCCGAGTTCGAAGGCTCCCGAATGGCTGAGCTCCATGCGGGCCGCCGATGTCGATCCGACGTTGAAGCCGAAGCCGTAGAAACCCGAGCGCATCGCCGGCTCGGTGGCGCGGCTGGAGACGATCTGCGGGGTGACCGCAGGCAACAGCGCCTCGGCGTCGACGATCTGCGCACCGCCGTAGTGTCCGTTCGCCAGCATCATGGCCAGCCAGTGCGTCATATCGTTCACCGACGAACTGACGCCACCGGCGGGGGACTCCGGTTGAGGGTCGCGAATGTAGAGCGGCTGATACTTGCCGTCGATATGGATGTGGCCGATGGCGCGGTTCGGACGCGCCTCGTAGTCGGCGAAGCGGTAACTGGTCGACGACATGCCGAGCGGGTCGAGCAACACCTCGTCGCTGAGGTCCTCCCATGACTTCCCGGCGCCGGCCGCTACCGCCTCCGCACCGGCGGTCAGCCCGAAGTTCGTGTAGGCGTACGAGATTCGGAAGGGATCCAGCGGCAACTGACGTAACCGTTCGAGTACGTAGCGGCGGTCATGGCCGAGGTCCTCGAGCTCGTCGCCTGCGTGGTCGGGCAATCCGGACCGGTGCGAGAACATATCGCCGACGGTGACCATCCGGGTCACCACCGGGTCGGACAATGCGAACCACGGCAGCTTCTCGACTATGGGGGTGTCCCAGCCGATCGCGTTCACGCCGACCTGGTGGGCCACCACCGTCGCGCTGAGTGGTTTGGACAGCGATGCCAGCTGAAACACCGTGTCCGGATCTACTCGGTTTTCGTCGCCGTCGCCACTGCGCACATCCTTGACGCCGAAGCCCTTGGCGTACATCGTCTTTCCGCGATGTACGACCGCGACCGCCAGGCCGGGGATTCCGGTACTGCGCATCAACTCCTCGGCGATGCCGTCCAACTTGGCGACCGCGTTCTCGACGGCGTTCTCGGGAAGGTCCATCGCAGGCACCAACGGCGGGGGCACGGACACCGTCCAGGTGTCCGACGGCTGCGCAGGCTCAGCCGATTCCGACGCGCAGCCCGCCACCGAAGTCAGCAACGCGACAACAATGACTGCCCTGGTCAGTGCGCTCATGGGTTGCACCGTAACGGTTCATTGTCAACGGGACGCGTCTTACCAAGCCTGTGCCGCGAGGATTGCGTCGGCGTTGTCACGGGCGCGACCTCGATCCGGTCGCGCAGTTGATAGAACCGCAGGTCACCGTCCTAGCTGACCTCGACGCCGACAACACCGACGGCGCGTGCCTGGATCGTCACAGCTCAGCGGAACCGCCGGCGCCAGCTCAGAACTGCCACCACGGATCGAAGGCCGACGGCGCAGAGGGATCCACCCGCTGTCCGGGCCTTGGCACCACGACATTGACGCCCGCAGGATCGGCGGCGGCGAGGAGCCGTTCGACCGGCTCCGACCAGGGATGCGGCGCGAGCCGGAAGGTCGCCCAGTGAATCGGCACCAGCAAGCCCGAGTCGGCCTCGGCGACATCGAGGTGAGCCCGGATCGCGTCTTCGGGGTTCATGTGGATGTCCGGCCACGCCGGGTGATACGCCCCGATCGGCAGCAGCGTCAGATCGAAAGGTCCATGGTCCGCGCCGATTTCAGCGAAGCTCTTGGTGTAGCCGGTGTCGCCGCCGAAGAACGCGCGATGTCGTGGCCCGGCGATCACCCACGACGCCCACAGTGTGGTGTTGCGGGAGAACAGCCGCCCGGAGAAGTGCCGAGCAGGCGTGCAGGTCAATGTCAGCTCACCGACCTGGCTGCTCTCGTGCCAGTCGAGTTCGACGATGCGGCTCTGCGGTATCCCCCACTTGCGCAGGTGGGCACCGACCCCGAGCGGGACGAAGAACGGTGCTCGCTGGGTTCTGGCCAGGCCGGTGATCGTGTCCATGTCGAGGTGGTCGTAGTGGTCGTGGCTGATCAGCACCGCGTCGACGGCGGGCAGCGCCTCCAGCGGCACGGGCACCTCGTGCATGCGCTGCGGGCCCACTGTCCGCGACGGCGAGCACCGCCGACTCCACACCGGGTCGGCGAGCACGCGGTAGCCGTCGATCTCAATCAGCGCGGTGGAGTGTCCGTACCAGCACGCCGCCAGCCGTGCCGGGGCGGTGTCGGACGCAGGCGCCGCCAGCGGGATGGGTCCCTGCGGCGTGCCGGTGTTGCGTGCACTGACCAGTTCGCGGACTATCAGCCGCTGCTGCTCTCGGTCGAGGCTGATGGTCGCGGCGGGGTCGACGTTGACGAACACCCCGTCCTGATAGTTCGGAGAACGCTCAGCGACGGCCTGGATCTCGGCGGGCGTCGCGCCCAGCGCGGCAGGCGCCCCGCGCAGCGCGCGCAACACCCAGCTTCCGGCCAGCACAGATGCTGTGCCGAAACCGAAGCGCAGCGCTGCTCGCACCATCGTCAGGCTCCCTGAAATCTCGGTGGACGCTTTTCGATCCTGGCCACCTGTGCCTCGATGACGTCTTGACTGCCCCAGGCTTTGTCAAACAATTCTTTGTGCTCGGGCCATGGCTCCTCGTAGGCGCCGTCGTCGTTGAGCACCCGCTTCGCGTGCTGCAAGGCCAGCGGGGCGTAGCCCGCGAGTTCTGCGGCCCATGCCTGCGCGTCGGCCAGCGTTCCGATGCGGTTCGCCATCCCGGTTTGCAGCGCGACGTCGGCGGTAAGCCGTTCCGCGGCGAGCAACATGCCTCTGGCCCGGCCGGCACCAACCAGCGACGTCAACCGGCGAATGCTCCAGTTATCCAGCGCCAGACCATATTTCGCGACGGGAAACTGAAAATACGCATCGGGAGAGACTACGCGCAGATCGCAGATCATCGAGAGAATGACACCGGCGCCGATCGCGGGTCCGTTGATCGCGCCGATGACCGGAACCGGCGCCTTGTCGATGGCGAGATTCAAGGCCTTGGCCTTGTCGGGCAGCTCATCGGCCACACCGGCGGCGTCGGACAGGTCCGCACCGGCGCTGAACACCGAGCCCTGGCCTGTCAGGACAATCGCCCGGACGTCTTCGGCCGCTGCCTTCTCGATCGCCTCACGAATGCCGTCGACGAGCTCGCCGTTCAGCGCGTTGCGCCGCTCGACGCGCTGCATCTCAAGGGTGGTCACGTGGCCGTCGCGGGTCACACCAATCATGACGACCACCCTATTAGGGTCTTCCTGTGAGCCGGATCGGTGCCCTTGCGCTGCGCGACGCTGTGCTGGACGACGGATCGTTTGTTAGCTGGGACGCGCCACCTCTGCCGGTGGCGGCCGATGAGGCGTATCTGCGCGATCTGGCCGCAGCACGCAGCGCAACCGGCCTTGACGAATCCGTGCTGACCGGCGAGGGCACGGTGTTCGGCCGGCGAGTCGCGATGGTGGCCTGTGAGTTCGATTTCCTGGCCGGCTCGATCGGGGTGGCCGCCGCCGAGCGGATCACCGCCGCCGTCGCCCGCGCCACGGCCGAGCGGCTGCCGCTGTTGGCCTCGCCGAGTTCCGGTGGCACCCGCATGCAGGAGGGCACTGTCGCTTTCCTGCAGATGGTCAAGATCGCCGCGGCCGTTGAGCTGCATAAACGAGCCCACCTGCCGTACCTGGTCTACCTGCGGCATCCCACCACCGGCGGGGTGTTCGCATCCTGGGGATCGCTGGGCCACGTCACGGCCGCCGAGCCGGGTGCACTCGTGGGATTTCTCGGCCCGCGGGTCTACGAACACCTCTACGGCGAGCCGTTCCCCGCAGGCATCCAGACGGCGGAGAACCTGCAACGCCACGGCGTCATCGACGGCGTGGTTCCCCTCGACGCATTGCGCTCGACGATCGATCGCACGTTGAAGGTGGTCGCTGATCCGCCCGGACCACCGCCACCGGCGCCGCGTGAAGAGCCGTTGCCAGACGTACCGGCGTGGGCGTCGGTCGAGGCGTCGCGTCGTCCGGATCGGCCCGGTATCGGTTATCTGCTGCGGCACGGCACGACGGAGCGGGTGCTGCTGTCGGGCACCGGTCGCGGTGAGGCCGCCACCACGGTGCTGGCGCTGGCCCGGTTTGGCGGTCAGCCGGCCGTGGTGCTGGGCCAGCAGCGCGTCGTCGGCGGCTCCGATGAGTTCCCGGGTCGCTCCGCTCCTGCCCTCCGTGTGGGTCCGGCGGCGCTGCGGGAGGCGCGCCGCGGGATGGCATTGGCGGCGGGTCTTCGGCTGCCCCTCGTGCTGGTGATCGACACCGCCGGGCCGGCCCTGACCGCCGAGGCCGAGCAGGGCGGCCTGGCCGGTGAGATAGCCCGCTGCCTGGCCGAGCTCGTCACGCTGGACACCCCGACGGTCTCGGTGCTGCTGGGTCAGGGCAGCGGCGGACCGGCACTGGCGATGGTGCCAGCCGACCGGGTGCTGGCCGCGCTGCACGGATGGCTGGCCCCGCTGCCGCCGGAAGGCGCAAGCGCCATCGTGTTCCGTGACGTCGACCATGCGCCGGAACTTGCTGCGGCGCAGGGAATTCGGTCGGCAGATCTGTTGCGGCACGGAATCGTCGATGCGATAGTGCCCGAACGTCCGGACGCGGCCGACGAGCCGATGGAGTTCACCCAGAGGCTGTCGGCCACCGTCGCAAACGAACTGCACCGGCTGCGTTCGGTTCCCGACGATCAGCGCCTGGCTGCCCGGCTCCTGCGCTACCGGCGAATCGGTCTATGAGACCGACGCTGCTATTTGTCCACAGTCCCGTGGTCGGGCCGGCGACATGGTCAGCAACCGCTGACATGCTGAGCGGCAAAGGTTTTCGCTGCTTGATACCCGACCTCACCGGCGTCACGACGTCCGGTCCGCCGTACTACTCGAAGCTGGCGGTGGCGGCCACCGAAGCCGTCGATGACGACCCGCTCATTCTGATCGGGCATAGTGCCGCCGGACCATTGCTTCCCGTGATCGCCGACGCAGTCAGCAGCCAAGCGGTCGCGGCCGTCTTCGTCGACGCGTTCCTTCCTCATCCCGGACGTAGCTGGTTCGACATGGCTCCCGTCCCGCTGCGCGAGCTGCTGCTCGACATCGCCGACGCTGGGCGGCTCCCGCCGTGGAACGAATGGTTCCCCGCCAATGCGATCGACGAGTTGGTCCCCCACGCAAACATCCGGCGGCAATTCCTCACCGAGATCCCGCGACTGCCGCTGGCCTATTTCTTGGAGCGCGCGCCAGTGACGCGGAATTGGAACACACTGCGGTGCGCGTACTTGCGGTTCAGCGCGGCCTACGACGGCACGGCCGACGAAGCCGAACGGCTCGGCTGGTGGGTGGCCCGCCGGAACTGGGACCACCTGCGGATGCTCAGCGCACCGGACACGGTCGCAGACCTCACCGCATCAGCGGTTTCCGCACTGCGCGTCGGCTGATGGCATGCTGGATTCGTGGCGCCTCTGCTTGAGTTCGCTGGCCACTTCTGGTGGCTGATCTTTCCATTCATGGGAGTGGTCGGCGGAGTTGTCAGTGGCGTCGCGGCGGCCAACGAGCGTCGGGCCCAGCGCCGGCTCGAGCGGTATCGGATCAAGCAACAGACCAAGATTGCGCTCGCCGAGGCGTCGGGCCGGACCCGCAACAACGAGGCGGCGTACCGGCGCGAAATGGCGAAGGTGTTCGAGCGGCACGACCGCACGGACGCTCGCTGGCTCGACTACGAGATCGACATCGCCAAGCTGCTGGACTTCCCGATGATGACCGACATGCGGGATCCGCTGACGATGGGTTTCCACAAGGCGAAGAGCCGAGCGGATCTGCTGCGACCGGAGACTGTCGACGACATCGTCGGTGACCGCGACGCCCAGCTGGAGTATCGCGATGCCGTGCACGAGTACGTCACCGCGTTCGACGTCGCCGAAGCCGAAGCGATTCGGCGGCGCCGCAGCGACTTCTCGGCCGAGGCGCAAGAACGTCTGGAACGGGCACAGCACCTGTTGCGGCTGGCATCGGACGACGGGGCCACGCCGCAGGAACGTCAGAACGCCTACGCGCGGGCACAGAAGGAACTCGACGGGCTGATCGTGCTGCCTGCCGCGACCCGGGCCAGCATCGAGCGAAGGATCGCCGGCGAGATCGAGGCCTAGCCGGGCGTCGGCGAAACTGAGCGTGCGCAGGAAGATCCGCCGGAAAATGACCAACAAAGTTCAGTTTCGGCGCAAAGCGGCTAAGCGGCGGCCAACGCAACCAACATCGCCGCGCATGTGATCAGGTCGAGTGGCAAGCGCAACAGGCTGCGACGGGTCCAGCGGACCGCGACGGCCTCGTCGACTCTGGCGGGGTCGGCCTTCTCGAACGCCAGCGCCTTGGGAACGAAGTCGACCAGCGACCACACCCGCATCACGGCGTGGCTGACGAGCGCCACCAGCAGCGCGAGCCGGACATCGGCGTCGCTCCACGCGGCGATCAGCGAAACGATGAGCAGCACTTCGAACGCGACGTGAGCCGGTATCCAGAACCGGACGCGTGAGACGCCGCCGTTGCGGGACTGGATGATGCCGGGTCGCTTGGGCCAGAACGGGTCGATCACGAGGTATTCGTACAGGCCTCCCCCGAGCGTGACGCAGGCCGCGAGTGTTGTGATGGCGATCAGGACGAGAGTCGGAGTCCACATCGCCTCCAAGTATCCCGGCTCAATACGCTGGCCTCAGATAGCGCTGAACGGTCGGCCCGAGCCAGCCCACGATCTCGTCACATAGCGGCACAACGCCAGACCCAGAATCTGCTTCGCGATCAACCCGCGCGGCGTTGCTGCTCAACGGGATTCACATTCGCGATCACCGGCATCCGGTGCGCCGCTTCGGTGTTCGCCGCACTGGATCGCAGCAGCACGATCAGCGCCTCGTCGCGTTTCCCAACGGTTCACGAAATGTTCGACCGGACGGGCGCCGAGCTGATCGGCGTTGACATCGGACAGATCCGGAATCGAAGGATCGAAGTCGGCCGCCGCGGCGAACGGTTGGTCGTGAGATCGGCAAGGGTTTGGTTGATCGGACTACATTGGGCCAAGCCGGGCTATCCGGCGTATTCGGATTCTGACAGTCCGGGGCAGACAGTCTTGTATTCGATCTCGGGTGAAACCATTTCGTTCCACTGATCGCGGGTGAAATTGTGTGTGAGTTTGGCGCATAGCAGGTCCGGATCTGGCGGCATCACCGGCCAGACTCGGAGTGTTTTATCGTCGCTGGCCGATAGCAATTTCGTCCCGTCCGGGCTGAATTGCAAGCTTGTTACCGGCTCGCGATGAATGCGGACCGGGGAACCGAGTGGGGTTTGGTCGAAAACATCCCACAGTCGGATGGTGCCATCGTCGCCGCCCGAAGCGACAGTGCGCCCGTCGGGGCTGAACGCCGCGGCGGTGGCAACGGCGTCCTCCAGAGCCATGCGCTCACCGACCCGCTGGGAGGTGTCTGTATTCCACAGCCGCAGGGTGTAATCCTCGTGCCCGACTGCGAGCAGCTTTCCGTCGCCGCTGAACGCGATGCTCCACACCGGCCCACCGTCATCCTTCATCGGTTGCCCTATCCGGGCACCGGTGTCGGTGTCCCACAGCTCGACGGCGCCGGAGACGCCACCGGTGGCGAGGATCCGGCCATCACGGCTGAAGTCGATTGTCCAAGCCTCTTCGGCCGGCAGAATCGGATTGCCGACCGGCCGCATCGAGTCGGTCTTGTATACCTGCACGACGCCGGGTTCGAGTTCCGCCGCGATCCGGCTCACGGTGAAGTCGGACACGATGTAGGTGGGTTCTTGTGGGAGACGCAGGGGTTCGCCGATTGGCTCACGTGTTCGGGCGTCCCACAGCCGCGCGACGTTGACCGATCCGAGTGACAGCAGGCGATCCTCGTCGACTGGGAACAGGGCCTCCACATCAGCGTCGTCAACGCGTAGCGGTTCACCGATCGGCTGCCCAGTCGTGGGTTCCCACCACCGCACCGTTTTGTCCCAGCTGCCCGAACCGATCCGGCGGCCGTTATCGAAGAACCCGGCCCACGCCGCAGCGTCGTGGCCGAACATGGGCTGCCAACTGCTGTCCCAGAGCCGAACGGTCCCGTCGTCGCCGGATGACACCAGATACCGGTTATCGGAACCGTAGGCCAGGGCTGTTACCGCAGCCTCGTGCCCGAGCAGGAAGCCGATAAGGCGGCCGGTCTGCGCGTTCCACAACCTGATTGTCCTGTCCTTGCCGCCGGTCGCGATGCGGGTGCCATCGGGGCTGAACACCACACTGTTCACGGCTCCAGCGTGGCGCAGGGGTTCTCCGATTTGCTGCTGTGTGTGCGCGTCCCACACCCGGATGGTGCTGTCTGCGCTGGCAGACGCGATGCGGCTGCCATCGGGGCTAAACGCCACACTGTTCACCGCATCGTCCGGTGCCTTGTCGTGGTGCAGCGGCTGTCCGATGGGGTCGCCGTCGGCGGTCCATAGCCGCACCGCGTTGTCGTCGCTGCCAGTGGCAATGCGAGTGCCATCAGGGCTGAAGGCCACACTGGTCACCTTGTCGTCGTGGTGCATCCGTTGGCCGACGGGCTGCCCATCGGTGTCCCACAACCGGACGGTCTTA